>NZ_JBVAYD010000020.1:0-61256 GCF_055413445.1 Lacticaseibacillus sp. 22
ATTAGCAAAGTCAAATGTCGGAATGAAATTGGCTTCAGACAATGCGGATCTGATTTAGTCACTGTGATTAACTCTTTAAACCCAGATTTTTGCGCAGTGAATTGCGGTAAGTGGAAGAGCATGCGGTTTAACTTACCATTATTGACTTGAGCGTTATTTATTATAAATGCTCATAAAACTACGTGAGCGATTTATACACTGAGCTATCCCCTTAGCGCGTCAGAAATCAATTTATAAGCAATGACGATCAAAATGCAAAAACTACCAAGGCCGAAGATTACCGATATCGCAAGGATCGCACCACTGCCAATTTTCGCATAAAGTAGGCCGAGAAATAAAGCTGCCAAGAATGTTACAAATTCTATAATCCATAGTTTTAGCAAATGTATCCAACCTCCAGTGTTACTTTGTAAACAAGCTGTTCTATGCTATACGGCATGAACAGTTGAAATTGATCATGGTGCTAATTTTAAACTAGATCACCGGTAATATGAATGACTTCTGAAACTTGAGTTATTTCTGACGCGCTCAGACATGATCAAAAGCGGCTACGTAAGGCATTTTTCTGCAATTACAAAAATGTCTTACGTAGCCGAGTAGTTCACGATTTCGGATCAGACTTTTGATCCGGTTCTGGGTCATTAGCGCGTTCTGGTGGGCGTTGAGAAAAACCGATATCACGAGTGATGAGCGGGTGGCCTTGCCAGATGAGGTGTTCCAGCAGCGCCATGGTGGTTTTGGCATCACTGAGCGCGGTGTGGGAGGGCAGGTCGATTCCGAGTGCTTCTTTGTAATGTTGCAGTGACGGGGTGTGTTTTTTGCCGATACCGAATGTTTTGCGCGCCAACACCGCAGCATCAAACGCTTGAATGGGGTCAACTTTGATGGCTAGGCCGGATTGCAGGGCACGAAGATCGTTGCTTAAGGCGAACCCGACAACTAATTCATGCCGCAGCAGCTGTTGCAGTGCAGTTTTAACAAGTGGCAGAGATTGGCCGTATTTTGCCAATAAGTCGTCGGTGATGCCGGTGATTTTAACCGAGAATGGCATGACGTGATGGCCGGCTGGCAGTTGCGTGAAAATATCGAATGTCTGATCAATCCGATGTTGGCGGACGCGCAATAAGCTGATTTCGGTTAAGTCAAGCTGATTGCGATCGGCGACGAATTCGGTGTCGATGACGACATAGTCACCGTGAGCAAGGCGGTCTATGACATCGCGCTGGGTTGTCAACGCTGGCTGATCTGAGGCAAGCTCGGTTACTAAAGTGGGGTTAAGTTGTAATGATTTAGCTGCACGACGCTGGGCTGCTTGAACTAGGGGCATCTCTTCGCGGGCGAATTTTGCAGCAAGCCGCGCCATCAGTTGATCTGCTTGAACTTGCCGCTGATGTTGTAGTGAGACCAGCGATTGATCCGCCGTGCCAAGGGTAATATCAAATAGCCGCGCGAGCCAGATTGCTGCATCAGAAGCCGGAGCGGTAGTGACATACACCCCGTTTATATCGGACAGTGCGAATGCCACTTGCCCGTTTTCCGCCCAGTTGGTTAACCCCAAGGCGAGTAGATGAACCCAATCGCGAAAAGGCCGCATGAAGGCAAACAACTGGCGCTGGCGGTCTAACCGATCTAGACGCTTAGCCGCGGCGGACACAGCTGCGGCCAATTGCAAGGCGAGGCTTTTGCGATGATTGCCAAAGTCTTTGAGCTTAAACTTGACTGGTAAAATGGCACTGCGCGGGCGCAACATATAACGGAGACGGCCACCTTCCGGGAACCAGCGGGCTAGATCAAAGCTGACATCGCCACGAGGAGAGACCTGATTAACGGTGGCCGGCTGTTTAGCAGTTGGGGTACGATGCTGGAGAACCGCCATCAGTTCGTTGAGTCGGGTGCGAACCTCGGCGGCGTTGCGCGGCTTGGTAATCGGATCACGCAGTAAATGATTCAGCTGCCGGCGAGCTTGACGTGGTGAGTGATTTGACTTGCGATGTGGTCTGGACTGCGCCATGATGACAGCCTCCTTTCTTAGCGAAATTAAAGCTAAGAACAGTATACCAAGTGTGGCGGGGATTTACATTTTTGGCTCTTGAGTGATGGTTGAGCAGACACAATGAAAGTACAGATTGGTTTTGCGTATGTTAAAACAAAAACAGCCATCTTCGAACTGAAAGTGAGTCGCGGATGGCTGTTTGGATTGTCTCGTAAAGTTTAAATGTTTGACGAGTTTGATCTTACTCAATGTTCAATGTATCGCGGTGTGTGCCTGTTGCAAGAAACATTAAAATTAACGCTTCAGCATCGACTTTATAAACGAGAAGCCAATCAGGAGCAACATGCAATGCTCGTTCGCCGCTGTGAGCACCCTTTAAAGCATGGTCGTGTAAAGAAGCTAATTTTACACGATCTTGACGCTACAAAGTTGTTGCCTGTCAATATGCATGCAGTTAACCGTCAACATCACTGTATAAATCCTTCATCAAAGCACCAACAGTCTTGAAGCTTTTTATTCGCCCCGCTTTAACATCTGCTTCTGCAAATCGAAGCTGATCGGCGAATGACATTTCAAGTGTAAATGGCAATGCACCGGTGTCACCAATCCGTTTCCAATACATGTTAATAGCCGAGAATCTCTCTAGTCCCAGACGATTAAGAACATGGAGAGCTCGTTTTCTGGTTATTGTGTTAATCCAATTGCGGATACGGGATTCTTTTGCCATGATGATTATCTCCTCCGGGTTATATTACATGAATTGTCGCCAATGAGCTAACATTTTTATCTGACTAAAAATCTCCCTTGTATTGAACCCAAAATTATGCGATAACTGTTGTATGGATATCAAACAATCAGTCATTACCGAGAATTTTAAACAACGGTTGTTCTTTGCGCTGTCTGATCCCGGTCGATATAAAATTGTCCGCATGCTTTACCACGTGGGCCACGAGATGGGCTGCAACGAGTTGAACGAACACGTGGAGATTGACAAATCAACGATGTCATATCATTTGCGAACACTTCGAGAAATCGGCATGATCACCACGCGAACGCAGGGACGGCAAAAGTTTGTCACGTTGAATCGAGAAAAAATTGAAGCAGCGTTTCCGGGATTACTGGAAAGGCTTTAAAAATAAGCAAATCAATGCTTATTTTTTAGCGGTAATTGTTTGATATTTTTAAAACTATAAAATGAACTGGGGGCTTTTTGCATGAAACATCGTCAACTATCTTTACTTTTCTTCTTAGTCATGTTTGTGATCGGGACGGACACTTTCTTAGTTTCACCGCTGTTACCGACACTGACACGTTATTATGGCATTACGACCAGCCTTTCCGGGTTTATTGTCAGCGCCTATGCCATTGGATATATGCTGTCAGCACTGTTGATCGGCCCGATTTCGGATCGCCATGATCGTAAAAAGATCCTGGTTGGTGGATTAGTCGTCTTCACCGTGGCGACTGCGAGTTGTGGATTGGCGAATACCTTTGCGTGGATGTTGATCACGCGCTTTGTTGCCGGAATTGCCGCTGCGACTGCCGGGCCACAGATTTGGGCTGCGATCCCTGTTTTATTCCCGCGTCAGCAAGTGGTTAAAGTGATGGGCTATGCGACCGCTGGCTTGGCAGTGGCGCAAATCGTTGGCGTCCCTTTAGGCAGTTACTTAGCAGTTTGGTCTTGGCGGTTCCCGTTCTTTTTCGTCGGAGCCATTGCGTTGATCCTGACGCTTTTGGTTATGCGCCTAATGCCTAGTTTGAATGACGCAAAAGCCGCACCGGCATCCGAGAGTATTTATCGGCAGCTCATCGGCAATCACCCGGTTATGAAGTTGTTAGCGGCGTACTTATTGTTCCAAACGGCCAATTTCTGCGGCTTTGCGTTTATCGGTACGTGGTTTGCTAAAAGTTTCAACTTATCCGTTGGCGCGATTGGCAGCTTTATTCTGTTAATCGGCGTTGGTCAGTTTGTAGGCAGCCTTCTTGGCAGTCGGCTTGTGACATGGTTAGGTCAACCTCACGCCTTTTTACTTGAATTTATCTTGTTTATCATCGGTTATGTGGTGCTACCGTTTGCCAACTCACCACTTGCGGCCACGATTATTCTGGCGCTCATTTATACTATTGGCGGGGCTTTGTTGCCGCTGTTTATGAGCACGTTACAGGAGCATGCCGGTACAGCTCGCAGCACGATCTCAGCGTTGGCCAATGCGGTGATGTATTTAGGCGAAGCAATTGGCGGCGTCATCGGTGGCGTTTTAATCAAGCAGTTTGCCGGTTTTTCCGGAATCGCAACGTTTACGGCAGTGGTCGCGGTGTTGGCAATGCTGTTATATGCACAGCAGGGATATTTTAAGCAGTTACAGACAAGCAGATAACTTAACTTGCATTGGAAAATAATTCGTCAAGCCCGGTTTCGACATCATTGTTTTACAAATCACGCGTTGACAAGTTGGCGTTGTTTTAACCTGACAGAGATTGTATAATTACAAGGTAGAACATACGTTTGTGTCTTGAGAGGGGAATGTCAATTGCCAGCTAATAAACAAAGATGCGCGTGGGCGGATACCACCAATGATTTAATGCGTCAATATCACGATACCGAATGGGGACGCCCGAGCCATGACAATCGTCACTTGTTTGAGCTGTTGTCACTTGAAATTATGCAAGCAGGATTGAGCTGGCAGACCGTATTAAACAAGCGGGCAGCATTTAAGGCGGCGTTTGCTGATTTCGATTATCAACAAGTCGCACAAATGACGCCGCAAATTCCTATGCTTTTGAAAAATGATCAAATTATTCGGAATCGAATGAAAGTGACGGCGATGATCAAAAATGCCAATGCCGTTGAGCAGTTAGTGGCCAATGGTACGGATTTTGACCATTATGTTTGGAATTTTGTCAGTAACCAACTCATTCAACATCATATTGAGCGGCATGAACAGGTACCGAATACAACCGATTTGGCCAAACGGATGAGTAAGCAGATGAAGAAGGATGGCTTTGCGTTTACCGGTCCGGTGGTTGTGTATTCGTTCATGCAAGCGGCGGGGTTGGTTAATGATCACGAAATAGGTTGCTTTGTTTATCAGCAGCTTGGCCAATAACCGGGCATTCAGATTTTGGATTGACGGAACCATGATTTCACAGCCTTCAAACGGGGAGCGTATTTGATTAAAATACAATAACCCATTTATACTGGTCTAAAACCAAAAAGAGGTCTGATCAATGGAAACGACAATTTGTAAGATTGGAGATTCGGTTGGCGTCATTTTTCCACGAGCATTACAAGCTGAAGTTGGCAAAAAATATAAGATTTCTAAAGTTAAGGATACATTTGTGCTGACACCGCTGCGATCTGATTTATTTGCCGCTGCCGCTGATTGGCAAGGATTCAGAGATGCTGTGACTGATGAAGACCGAGCATGGGATGAGATAGAGGACTAAGCTTACGTCATCCTAAATTCAGTCACAGCGGCAGCACTTATCCTTAACAGCTCAAGTAACGAGAGACGAAAAGAACCCACTCGCAATTTTCAGCGAGTGGGTTCTTTAAATAGTCTTTGATTAAAAAATTAAAGTGCTTCAGGAACCATCTTAACTGGCTTGTTGCCAATCCAGCCGGTGATTTCCTTGAAGGTATCGGTGATCGCATCGGTGCCTGGCTTGAGCATCTTACGAGGGTCAAAGCCCTTGCCTTGTTGATCCTTACCAGCTTCGATGTATTCACGTGTTGCCTTAGCAAAGGCAAGTTGGCATTCGGTGTTGATGTTCAACTTGGAAATGCCCATGGTGATCGCCTTTTGAACTTGTTCTTGAGGGATACCGGAACCACCGTGGAGAACGAGCGGCATCTTAACGGCATCGTTCAATTCTTGTAAGCGGTCGAAGTGCAGACCTTTCCAGTTGTCTGGATATTGGCCGTGGATGTTACCAATGCCGGCTGCCAGGAAGTCGATCCCGGTAGCTGCCAAGGTCTTGGCTTCTTCAACGTCAGCTAATTCACCTTCGCCGACAACACCGTCTTCTTCACCGCCGATGGAACCAACTTCAGCTTCAACGGAAATGCCCTTGGCGTGGGCCAGCTTAACGATTTCCTTGGTCTTTTCCAAGTTATCTTCAAAGTCGAGGTCGTGGCCGTCAAACATAACTGAGTTGTAGCCAGCAGCAATAGCTTCCTTGGCTGCTTCATAGTTACCGTGGTCCAAGTGAATCACAACAGGAACTGTGATGTCCATGGCTTTAACGGCAGCTTCGATCATGGTTTGGCAAAATTCATAGCCACCCATGTACTTAGCAGCACCCATGGAAGTCTGGATGATAACCGGAACGTTCAATTCTTGAGCGCCGGCGAGAATGGCACGAGTCCATTCCAAGTTGTTGGTGTTGAAGGCACCGATACAGTAGTGACCTTTATGTGCAGCTTTTACAAGCTCTGCAGCGTTAACTAATGGCATGTAGATATCCTCCTACGAAATATACAATTCACAACTGTTGTATTCTACCATAAATGACAAAAGAAAAGGTCGAGAAAATGATGAGAACATGACGGTTTTACTGACCGGTTTGAAAGGAAACGGTCACGCTGATAACCCATCGTTACCGAAGCCCAATTAAATTTACCGTAGTTTCGGAAAAAACGCCATTGATTGACTCGGTATTTTCAGAGGTTAGAATCTGCTTACTCAAGCCAACTAGCCAACAATGAAAAAGTTCATGACAATGACGGTGATTAGCGATTGTTACAGGCTAAAATGAGATTTTTCTCATTTTATATTAGATGAATTGCGGGGTAACGTAGTGGATTTCACAAGCTGATTTAAAATGACCGACGCATAAATCGCTTTCTTTAGGGGGTTGTGATGACAGGATCGTCAAAAAATAACTGAATAAAATAGCTTTTCACAAGCTTGTAGTGTCCCCACAAATAAGACCTTGCTTAGAACGATTGACCCTGGAAATCAAAGCACTAAGGTAAAGGTAGTAACAGATTGATAACAATTGAGTTGTTCACACGAATAAATTAACCAAAGGAGATCTTGATATGGCAACAAAAGCAGCGGATCAGTTAGTCAGCGTCTTGATGGATTGGCAGGTTAAGCATGTGTTTGGCTTACCTGGTGACTCCATTGACACCACCGTGGATGCTTTACGGCGCCAACAAGATAAGATCAAGTTCGTTCAGGTACGCCACGAAGAAGTCGCCGCACTGGCTGCTGCATCAACGGCTAAGCTGACAGGTGGCCTCGGGGGTTGCTTGTCAATCGGCGGACCCGGCGCGATTCATCTATTGAATGGCCTGTATGATGCCAAAATGGATCATGTCCCTGTACTGGCGTTATTAGGGCAAGTCACAACCAGTAACTTAAATGAAGGCTTTTTCCAGGAAGTCAACACGCCTAAGCTATTCGATGACGTGGCGGTTTACAACAAAACCGTCATGGCGTCGGATAATTTAGGCCAGATCGTTGACACGGCTATTCGCACCGCGTTCACGGAAAAAGGCGTTGCGGTGTTGACGATTCCCGACGACTTGCCTGATCAAAAGGAAACCACCAGTTATCGCGACAGTGCAGCGGCGTTTGCTTTGAATGTACCGGAAGTGGATCCTAAGCAGTTGGATGATGTGGCTTCGCTTTTGCAAAAGTCCCAGAAACCTTTAGCCTTGATTGGTCGCGGGGCGGAAAAAGCCGGTGAAGCCGTTCAAAAATTTGTCGAAACGAATCACATCCCGTTTATTCAGACCATGCCGGCGAAAGGAACGGTGGCAGACGATCATCCGAATAGCCTCGGTAATGTCGGCAAGCTCGGGACGAAGCCTGCGTATGAAGCCATGAAGGCAACAGATCTGCTGTTCATGATCGGGACCAATTATCCATACACCCCTTATTTACCAGATACAGGGCAGGCTAAGTGTGTCCAGATTGATACGCAGCCGGAGAACTTAGGCAAGCGGTATTCGGTTGATGTTGCCGTGGACGGCGATGTCGGTGCCTTTTTAACCGAACTGAATGCTAAGGGAGCTTTGCGTGATGATGATCGCTTCTTGAAGGCATGCCGGAAGAATATGGAAAGTTGGGACAAATGGATGGCCGAAAAACGGTTACTGGATACGAACCCTGCCTCACCGGAAGCCGTCTTTGCGACAATTGACCAAACGGCACCTAAAGATGCGGTTTACTCGATTGATGTCGGCACGTCAACGTCTTGGGGTGCCCGTTTTCTCAATGTCCAGCCAACGCAGAAGTATACGATTTCTGCGTGGTTAGGGACGATGGGCTGCGGGTTGCCTGGTGCGATTGCGGGTGCCGAGGCATTTCCAAAGCGGCAAAATATCAGCGTGGCCGGTGACGGTGCTTTTGCCATGGTCATGCAGGATTTTGTCACGGCGGTCAAGTATAAGCTGCCAATCATCATGGTGGTTTTGAATAATCAAAAGCTTGCCTTCATTGAATACGAACAACAAAGCGCCGGTCAGTTGAATTATGAAATTGATTTGGCCGACATGGATTACGCCAAAATTGCCGAGGCCGCTGGTGGCGTTGGCTATACCGCACACAGTAATGCTGAATTTAAAGAGGCACTCACCAAAGCCTATCAAGAAACAGACAAGCCGGTTTTGATCAATACCTATGTTCAAGACGACGCGCCACTACCAGGAAAAATTGTTGGTGAAGAAGCGAAAGGCTACATGAAGTATGGCTCCCAGTATCTTGAAAATTATTGGAAGATTCCTTCCATGCCGCCATTGAAAGATATTATGCGGCAATTCTTCTAAAATTTATGGGAGTGCAACAATGAAAACAGGCACGGCTTAAGTTTGAAAGTGACTTAAGCCGTGCCTGTTTTTGTTTGGAGTGGTTGACGAGCAAATAACGGGAATCCGGCAGCTGAACTTGGTCTGCGGATTATGCTAGCTCGTGCATGGGTTATTACATGCTAACGGTATTAACACGCCGCAGCCTTTAACATCACAATTGTGGGTCAAAAATTACAAGCTCAGCGGCCAAAGATTGTTGCCAAGCTGTTTAAACGAGAAGACTTTATCCCAGAGTGCTTTTTCTTCAACAGTAAACGAAAAGCGATCACTCAACTTAACGGAAGGCGCAGAATTGAAAAAAGATTGGAGCGCGCCGGTGAAGGCAGTTCCGTGGCTGTTTTTCAGCTCTTTTAAACTTTTGGCAACGTATCTCGCCGTCTCGGAACTCGGATGGTTGTGGCTCAGCTTTACGCTCAGTTGTTCCATACTGGCGATGACTTCTTCGGGTTGAACTTTCATGAGGCGATCCTCCTGCTTTTCAATAGAATACGCTTACATTATAATTCTAAGGCAAGTTGGATGCAATGCATTTTACTTCTAAAACAGATGGGAATGCCGATGTTTATTGATTTATTTTACTCTTTATGCTAAATATTACACTTTTAATTAATAAATAAACTAATATCAGCTTGCTATCTTGGCGTAAATTATTGCCTTTAAACTATAACGATGTGCGCCAGTTGGCCATCTCCTCTTGTCATTTTTTGAGTGTCTCAACGCCGGGCGACATGTTGGTCAGCGTAATCTGTGCTAATTGCTTTTCAAATGAAACATCAAAAAACGCCCAGTAACCGAAAATATGACCATTGTGACTTAACCAGTGCTGTGTTCGGGATTTCATCCAACCCATGCCGTAAAAGTCGTGGGTCAGCGTCAGTGCCTCATCCCACGCGGATTCCGGCAAAATGCGGCGCTGTAAAACGGCTCGCGCCCAGATGGCCAAGTCTGCGAGTGAACTCACCACCGCGCCATCTCCACCTTGGTAGTGGCCGCGGCCAAGGGCGACTGGTTTGCCATCAGTAAAGTCCAAATCATCGTAACTATTGGCATCAGCATGTTGCGTACCCAGCCGAGTTTTCGTCATTGCCAGCGGCTTAAAGAAGTGTTAGTTGAGAAAATCGCTCAGCGGCTTGTTCGCAACCTGCGTAATAATGTGTCCTAGGAGATAGTAGTTACTATTGGAATAGGCACCTTTTTCATCTGGCGCAAAGTCGAGGGGATGTTGATTGAGCAATTCGATAATCTGCTGAAGGGCGTCACTGCCGTTGAGATCTTCTAGGATGGGATAACTTAAGTGCGATTCGCTCGCATCGGGCATTTTTTTGGCATAGTCGGCCAGCAGTAGCTCCGTATAATCCGGAATCCCACTCGCCATATGTAGCATCTGACGCAAGGTGATTTGTTTGGCGAAACGATATTCAGGCAAGTAGTCCGACAGCGGTGCATCGATATTCAGTTTTCCCGCGGCATTTAGTAATAAGATACTGTTGGCCGTGAACTGTTTGCTCAGTGAGCCTAAGCCGCTGGTGGTGTTGAGCGTAAACGGCTGACGCTTGGCAAAATCAGCCATGCCGTTTTGCCAGTAAGACAGCATACGGTGAGTGTCGACCAAAATAGCGGCGCCGTTTAGTTGATACTTTTTATTAATTAGTTGATAACCTTGAAGATTATGCATGCAGATTCCTCCTCGTCTGGATACTTGAACGTATAAAGAAACAAGATCTTCCTAGCTCATGAAGATACTTTCTACTCTAGGTTAACCGCCCTCTTTGGACAAGGTTAAGAAATGAGAAAGTATAGTTTACATCTATGTCTGATCGCCGTTACGACTTGCCATATGACCCTATACCAAAATTTGCTACATAGCTAGAAATATCTGCTGATCTCTGATGCTTACACCCCAACAAATTTAACAAAGTCCCATTATTTTGAAGTTTTTACAGGAAACGAACATAATAAGCCAATGAAAATGTGAGCAAAGACTCAGGAGGTAGACGACTGTTCAAGAGCATCCATTATAATCGCATAAGTAATATAATATATGGTAAAAAGCATTGACAAAAAATGGAAGCGCATTTATACTTGCGAAAACCAAATAGAAGAGGGGATAACTATTGAAATTGGAAGCAAAAGTCTTCTGCAAATATCATCGGAATGCTAATTGGCGCACACAAAAAGTTTGTGCGATTGCTGGTTAGTGCTATGCCCAATGAGTGGAAAGGTGATTGGAAGGATTATTTGGCCACAGGAATATCATTGTTAATAGCGGGCACAATTGTGATTTTCTTGATTTTGCCATTTCAATTTTTTCAACAACATTTGTTAATTACCGGTATTCTTTTTGCCATAATATACGTTATAATTTTTTTCTTGGTATCTTTACTATTAAAGAAAGAGGAACGTATTAGGCTCAGCAGTTTTTTTAAAAAATCTAAACTGTAATTAACAACGTAACCATATGACAAAGACGTACTTACATTTTCCGATTTTGGTGATGCAAGCACGTCTTTTATTTTTTGCTAATGTGCAAAGAAACTAGAAACAATTTTGAAGATAAGACATTGCCTTCTATAAATGAACTTCAACGCCCAATCCCGGCCGATCAGACAAGGTTAAGGTTTCTCCGTCTGCTTCAAATCCGCCAGTGAGCCAATCGGTTTCTTCTAGCAACATGAAGCTATCAACATCGCCGTAACGGACATTGGCGTGGGCTGCAATAAAATGGGCGGAGGCAGCGGTTCCTAGGCGGGTTTCGGCGTTGCAGCCAACCATGCACCCAATCCCGGCCGCTGCGGCGATGGCATTGATAGCGTTGGCGCCTGCAAAACCGCCTGACTTGGCTAATTTAATATTGATCAGGTCAGCTGCCCCGAGTTTAACCGCCGCACTGGCATCATGTGCGTTGTGAACACTTTCATCAAGCATCAACGGCACCGCGAGTTCTTGGCGAAGTGCTGGGGCTTCCATGAGTTGCCAATCCGGTAATGGTTGTTCGAGGGCGATGAGGTTGGGAAGTTGCAACTGCGCCATGATGCGACGGGTTTGAGCGGCGGCCCAGGCTTGATTGGCATCAACTTTGATGGAAACGTTAGGGCCGACTGCTGCGCTGACCGCTTTGATGGCCGCAATATCGGCAAGTTCATCGTTACCGGCCTTTAACTTTAAGGCGGTGAATCCAGCGTGTACATATTGTTGGGCTGTTGCTGCCATTTCTTCAGCTGAGCCGATGGGAATCGTGATATCGGTGGTAATAGTGTTGCGGTCGCCGCCGAACAATTGCCAAAGCGGCATGCCAGCTGACTTTCCTAAAATATCGCTGCAGGCAACGTCAATCCCGCATTTTAAGGCAGTGTGACCGGCCATCACCGCATCCATCCGCGCATGGACTTGTTCGAGATTGCGCGGATCAGCACCCACAAGTGTTGCGGCAAATGTTGGTAGAGCAGCTTGTTCGGTTTCATTCGTTTCGCCGTTGACCGGTGCATACGGTGATGCCTCGCCAAAGCCGGTCATGCCAGTATCCGTTTCAATTTTAATGATGAGGGTCGTGATCGCACTCAATTCTCCTAAGGCAAGTTTGAACGGGGTTTTGAGTTTAATCGGCCGGGGATGAGCGGTAATCGCAGTAATTTGCATGGCTGCCTCCTATTGATAAGTGTTGAGCCAACGGTAGCATGCATCGTCATGATTTTCAAACTAAAATATCATTGGAATGTAACCCGAATCAAATTTTTGATGGACAGTTTTCTAGCCGTGCGGTTGCGTCACCGCGACAGGACTGCGATGATGGCAATAAGCAGACAACGATGGAGGCAAAACATGACAGCTATTTATGATGATCCCGATTTTTTCAAGGCTTATAGTCAAATGGATCGCTCGAAAAAGGGCTTAGCCGGCGCTGGCGAGTGGCACGAGTTGAAAACGGTGCTGCCGGACTTTACCGGTAAACGGGTACTTGATCTGGGGTGTGGCTATGGATGGCACTGTCGATACGCCGCTGAACATGGGGCCAAAACGGTGCTAGGAATTGATACTTCCGCCAAAATGCTGGCCGAAGCCGCGACGATGACCCACGATCAACACATCGTTTATCAACAAATGGATATGCAGGACATTGATCAATTACCAGGATCTTTTGATGTCATCTTAAGTTCACTGGCCATTCATTACATTGCTGATTATGCCGGGCTGGTTCAAAAAATCAGCGCCAAATTACCTCTGGGCGGCCAGTTTATCATGTCGGTGGAACATCCGGTTTTTACAGCTCAAGGTGACGAGACATGGATCAAAGATGATCGCGGGCACAACCTTTATTGGCCGGTAGATCGATATTTTGCGGAAGGTCAGCGTGAAACCGAGTTTTTAGATCACCGTATTCAAAAATATCACCGGACGTTGACAACTTATTTGAATACGCTGCTTGATCATCACTTACGCTTGGATCGTGTGATTGAACCGACGCCCACTGCCGCGATGGTGCGCGATATTCCCGGTATGGCTGACGAGCTGCGGCGACCGATGATGTTAATTGTGGCTACGACTAAGGTGAGGTGAAGAGCGGCGTTTTACCTAGCCCATAAAATGATGCAGGTAGTAGTGAGTCACACGTTCTGATATATTAGTTTTAACAACGAGCTAATCTCACTGGAGGTATTTTGATGAGCAAAACAACGCGATGCACCTATCTGCTTTTGGGCGCAGTCTTACACGTTTGGATACTGAATAAATTATTGAACCCCTTTTTGGGCCAACAGTATCAAGCGACATACTCCCTGCTGTTCTGCGTATTGTTTGTTATCTCTGCGCTATTGTTGGGTAGTCTGTTGGCCAGTGGCGACAAGCTGCTGAGCCGCGCTGGTTGTTCATTTGTTCTTGAAGTGTTAACCACTGGAAGCATTGAGCTTATGTACTGGAAGAATTTTTTGGAGATCATGCTCTACGCGGTACCTATCCTGCTGATTCAGGGGTTGGTTTTACTCTTTGCGGCCCTATTACGGGAAAAACACGCCAAAGTGATGCATTAAAAGCCCAACGAAACGATGATAAAGCGATGCCTAAGGATTGTTGTGGGTGAAACGACGGCGTATACTCTGGGATATTCTTATTTAAAAATGTGCGCGATTTGGCCAGTGTTTTGGTACCGGCAGTCGCGTTTAAGGAG
The DNA here is from genome assembly GCF_055413445.1 of Lacticaseibacillus sp. 22. Lineage (NCBI taxonomy): Bacteria > Bacillati > Bacillota > Bacilli > Lactobacillales > Lactobacillaceae > Lacticaseibacillus > Lacticaseibacillus sp. 22. The sequence goes on from NZ_JBVAYD010000020.1 coordinate 13,975, forward strand.
TGTACGCATGAAACCTAGAATTGGTATTCCCACCGATGAACTCATTGAAATTAATCCTATCATGCCGAACAATCATCCGGCTTATGCACCACATGATGTCAAAGAGGCTTTCATCAAACTAGGCGCGATACCGTTGATCATCGCTTTTCCGGATGATGTCAGCAAGGTTGACCAGCTGGCACAAGATTATGTGCAGCTGATTGACGGCCTGATGTTGCCAGGTGGACCGGATGTGGACCCAACATTTTACGGGGAAGAGCCACATCCGAAGATCGGGATGACGCTGTACCAAAAAGATCGTTTTGAAATTGCCTTGATTAAGGCGGCGTTGGCTGCGGACAAGCCGATTTTCGGCATTTGCCGTGGGATTCAGATTATGAACGTGGCGATGGGCGGGACGCTGTATCAGGATCTTGAGAGTCAGTATCCGGAATTGAAAATCCAACACCCACAAGCCACACTGGGGCAATTTGCGACCCACCATGTTGAATTGACCGCTGGCAGCAAGTTGGCCAAGCTTTACGGACGGTCAACGATTAAAGTTAACTCGCGCCACCACCAAGCTGTTAAAGCGGTGGGAAAGGGATTGAAAGTGACGGCGGTTGCACCGGATGGCGTGGTTGAAGGCATGGAGTCCACGGATACCGATCTCTTCCTCGGCGTTCAATGGCATCCGGAAAACATGTGGCAACAGGAGGATCCGCAGCAGTTAGTTGTCTTTCAGGACTTTCTGGATCGAATCGCTGCTCATCGCAAGTAAATCAGCTGGCCAGCTAGCACACGCATCATGATGAAAATTGAATGTAAAAAGCCGTCTCCAGTTTTTCAGGATGACGGCTTTTTACATTCAATTGCTTATTACTGAACGATATATTCGAGGCTAGTAATCTTACCAGTCTGTCTTTTCCTCAGCTACTGGTTTGATATTATCGAGATCACCGGTTTCTTGAAGCAGGGAACTAAAATCAACGTGATCAAACATGCCATTGAACCATGGATTGTCACTCTTTTTTCGTACATAGATGAGCTTGCTGGCATCAGCACTTGCCATGAGTTCGAACAATTCGCCTTCATGAACAGACAGATTGCTGGGAATAGTTAAAACGAGCTGATTCCCGTGTTTTTGGGCTTTGAAGACACCAAACTGGTTTAGTTTATTTGTCATGAACTTATCCTCCGCAAATTGTTTTTGAGCAAGCAAGTCTGGGGTGCTGGCGGTCTAGTCGTTACATGGTACAAAAATTATAGCATGAAGCCAGCTGATGTGGATAAGCGCTGACTTTAATTTAGAGGCTTGTGATATTGGGCTCAATACTATTTTTAAATTTGTCAGCGCATATAAAGCAATTTTCAGAAATTCTTTCATTTCACCAATAATCATGTAAGATTGAAACCGAGTGATGTTACGTAACGGGTGTTGTTTAAGACGGCGAGCATGATGAAAAGGGGCTGAGGTTAGCAATGAATGAAGAAGCTGTGATTGAGCAATTGACAGAGAAGCAAACCGAGCTGATCGAGTTTCTGTATGTGGATTATAACGGCCTGACACGAGGAAAGGTGATCCCGCTTGCGAGTTTAAAAGCTAAACTGGCAGATGGCATTGGCTTGACCAAGGCAACCTTGAATGTCAGCGAGCGCGATACGATTTTACCGGTGCAGGATATGACGCCAATCGGGGAGTTGCGGCTGGTTGGCGATCCGGCGTCGGCTCATGTGCTGCCATACATGCCGCAAGTAGCCACTTTAATGGGTGACATTTATAACCTCGATAAAACGCCTTATGCATCAGATCCGCGGTCGATATTGAAGCGTGTCGTTGAGCAGCTTGCAGATGCTGGGTTCAGTGTGAAAATGACTTATGAAAACGAGTTTGAGCTATTTACCGGCGACAAGGATCATCGGGAGCCTGCGATGCCGCGGGTTGCTTTTTCAACTGAGTCGATGGACTTTGCTTATCCTTTTATTCTCAAAGCGATTAATCAGCTTCAACAAGTCGGGATTATGCCGAATGCGTATTATCCGGAAGGCGGGATTGGTCAGCATGAATTGAGCATGTTGCCGCAAGATCCGGTAACGGCCGCGGATAATGAGGTGATTTATAAGCGGATTATCAAAAATACGGCTAAGAATTTCGATCTCTATGCATCCTTTGCGCCCAAACCGCTTGTGGATTCGGCTGGCTCTGGAGCGCATATTCACTTTTCGTTGTGGCAAGACCAAAAAGATGCTTTTTTTGATGACGATGCGCCGATGCATTTGTCGCAGACCGGTCAGTATTTTGTGGGTGGCATTTTGAAACACATCCAAGGCTTGCTGGCATTAACCTGTCCGTCAGTCAATTCGTATCAACGCCTCGCCCCGGGACATTGGAGTAGTGCTTATGCGACATATGGTCAGGATAATCGCGAAGCCGCCGTGCGAATCCCGTCAACGGCCTGGAGCGATCCAGCCAGCTCAATGAACATTGAACTAAAAGCGAGTGACGCCACTGCCAATCCATACTTAGCGTTTGCAGGGCTGTTAGCGGCTGGGCTTGATGGCATCACCCACCAACTACAACCCGGTGACTATTGCGATGTTGATCCGGCCAGTCTTAGCGATGCGGAACGCGCGGCAAAAGGTATCCAGCGCTTGCCGCGAACATTAGGCCAAGCAGTTGATGCATTTGTAGCGGATCCGCTATTTCAGAATTTGTTCGGCGCTCAGCTGGTAGATGCTTATGCAAAAATCAAGCGTGAAGATGACCACTATTATGGCAAGTTGGAACTGGAAAAGATTGCGGCATTGCATCGGGAATTGTACTGATTGTAGGAAGATTTTAAGCAGGCGCTGATCCGTACGATTTCATTTACCCGCGCCGGCTCGCGCTCACCATAACGCGTTCACCGGCGCAGAAGTCTGCGTGTAAGGACCTTGGTCGCAATGACCAAACCCGGGCCATCACGCCCAAGGCCACTTACACTCCGACTTCTACCCGCGCGGGTTCACGCTCACTTTCTTTGAGGAGGTTTCATTTTGGACGACTTAACGGAATTTGTCGACCAAGTCCCATTGTTGGACCATCACTGTCACTTTTTGATTAATGGCAAAGTGCCGAATCGGGATGAACGATTGGCACAGGTTTCGACTGAAGCAGATAACGATTATCCCTTAGCCGACACCAAAAACCGCCTTGCTTATCATGGTTTTTTGGCGTTAGCAAAGCAGTTTGCCCTTGATGCCAAGCACCCGTTAGCAGCGATGAATGATCCGGGGTATGCAACCTATAATCAGCGCATTTTTAGCCATTATCATTTTCAGGAGTTGTTGATCGATACTGGATTTGTGCCGGATGATGCGATTTTGGATTTAAATGAAACCGCTAAATTGACCGGGGTTCCGGTTAAAGCCATTTATCGGCTGGAGACGCATGCTGAAGCGCTGATGTTGCAGCATGATAACTTTGCTGCGTGGTGGCAGGCGTTGCGGGATGATATTCGCCAAGCTAAAGAACATGGCTTTGTCGGGTTTAAGTCGATTGCGGCTTACCGCGTGGGCTTGCACATTGAGCCGGTTAATCTGATGGAGGCGGCAGCAGGGTTTGATACCTGGAAACAGTCTGGTGAAACCCGGCTGACGTCAAAGCCGTTGATTGATTACATCTTGTACCACGCGGCGCCGCTAATCATCGCCCAAGACCTGCCACTTCAGTTTCATGTTGGCTATGGCGACGCGGATACGGACATGTATCTAGGTAACCCGCTGTTGATGCGCGACTTTTTAAATGTGTTTGCGAAAAAAGGGCTTAAAGTCGTTTTATTGCATTGTTACCCGTATCAGCGGGAGGCCGGTTATCTCGCCAGTGTCTTTCCAAATCTGTATTTTGATATTTCGTTGTTGGATAATCTTGGTCCCAGTGGCGTGCAGCGGGTGTTCAATGAGGCAGTTGAACTGGCGCCATACACTCGGATACTATTTGCGTCTGATGCGAGCACGTATCCGGAAATGTACGGCTTAGCGGCGCAGCAATTTAAGCAGGCACTCGTCGCGCACTTTTCAACGTTGCCATTTGTCGATCTAGCCCAGAAAAAAGCGTGGATCAACGCCATCTGCTGGGAAACCGCGGCTAAGCTCTACCACCAAGAGGATGAGTTCAAGCCCGCAGATCCGCACCGCTAAAAGCGAGTTTGCTAATAGAGGAGAAACAAACCCATTATGGAAAAGCGTAAAAAATTAACCTTACTTGAGGTCTTTGGTCTTTCGATCGCCATGGTCGCTCCCACTGGCGCCATGTCGTTTAACACCGCAAGTGCTGCCGCCAACGCCGGGATCAACATGCCGATTGCTTTCTTGCTTGGCGGCATTGGTGTCTTGTTTGTGGCCATTTCGTTTGTTGAGCTAGGTAAGCGCATCCCTGGCGATGGTTCGGCATATGCCTACAATGCCAAAGCGCTTGGCGAAAAAGCCGGCTTCATTTCCGGCTGGTTGTTGGTGTTGACCTACGTGACCTTTGTGTTCAGTTCCGGTGCCATTGTCGGAAACTTTGCCAATGTCTTTCTGAGTCACTTAGGCATCCATTTACCAGTCAATTTATACAATATTATCGTCCTGTTGTTAGGGGGCTGGCTCAGTCATAAAGGCATTGAGTTTTCCACTCGTTTGACCTTGGTGCTGGAATTGTTGGCAGTTTTAGTGTTGAGTGTGTTGACCGTCGTGATTATTTTCTCCGGCGGTCGCAGCGGCAATTCGGTGCAGCCGTTGATCCCTCAACCCCACATGGCTACCGGCTTAGGCATGGGGATGGTGTTTGCTCTGATGTCATTTGCTGGGTTTGAAGGTTCAGCAACCATTGCCCCGCGCGCTACGAACCCACGCAAGGCGATCAGTATTGCGCTGCTGGGGGCCGTAAGTTTTGCGGCGATTTTCTATTTCTTGGTTAGTTACGCGGAAGTCATCGGTTTTGGCTCGGCACACATTGGCGATCTTGCCAAAAGTACCGCGCCAATGAACTTTCTGGCGACCCATTATCTCGGCACCAACGCGGCAATCTTTATGGACTTTGCCGCCATGGTGAGCTATTTTGCCTGTTACTTTGGTGCACTTAATGCTGGAGCCTTCATGCTGGAAGCACTTGGGAAAAGTGGGTATCTGCATCCTTGGCTGGCGGAAGAAACCGGGGACAAGCAGACGCCGACGCATGCACTTGATAGCATCACGGGGCTGGCGTTGATTGTGTATGTCATTTTTGCAATCGGCTTGGGCGTTAGTGCCAGTGATATGTACAACTGGTTTGGTACGATTGGGATGCTGGGCTTGCTGACAGTGTATGTGCTGGTGAATATTGGCGCGATTGTTTATTTCCGCAAAGATAAAGGGCGCTCAATGTTCAAACATGTGCTTGCGCCTGTCATTGGGATTCTGGTTCTCATCTATCCGATCTACACCAGTCTTTGGCCCATTCCGGCATTTCCAATGAACACTTTTCCGTACATTGCAATCGCCTGGTTCCTCATCGGCCTCTGGGTGGCAGCAAAAAGGCGTAAGGTCACAACGCGATTAGAAGATTTTTAAATCATTCCTGAATCCATCAAAAAAAGCCTGTCATCATCGCGATGCAGGCGTTTTTTGATCCCATATTGGGTGTCTAAACTAGAAACATTTTCAAAATCGTCAGCGGTTTTAGTCTGTCCCTGCGACTTTTTCATGGGCCGTGCCGGTTTTGACGTATTTTTCCGTGCCATCAGCGACGGCCTGGCGATAATAATGCTGCTTGTATTCAATCGTGTTAAGGGTTTGGTGCAGTTGCTGCATTTGATTTTCAACGGACTCATGAAGATGATTGAAAAAGTCCAGCCGCTTTTCCAGTGTCGTGTCGCCTTCCAGCGTCCACTGCATGAAGGTGCGGATGTCTTTAATCGACATGCCAGCAGTTTTGAGACAGTTGATCATTTCCAGCGCGCCGAGATTGTGGTCGTCAAAACAGCGAACCCCGGCAGGATCTTTCTTGAGATCGGGAATGAGGCCTTCTTTATCATAGTAGCGAATAGTGGGGACGGAGAGATGCGTGATGGCGGCGACTTCGCCAATCGAATAAGATACGGACATATGAACCTCCAATGGTGATGACTAAAGATAATTTAAAAAACAGTTGCCCTAAAGTTGACTTTAGGGACTAGGCTGAGTGTAGCACTTATCAAAACAAGTGCAAAAAAGTTAATCATGCTAGGGTGCTTTTTCAATTCGTTGAAAACACCCGGCGAAAGTCAAAAGAGGGATGAAAACTTGTTAGAAGAAACGTATCTATTAGCCAATGGGGTAAAGATTCCTAAAATCGGTTTTGGCACTTGGATGATTGCAGACAATGCCGCTGCGGCAACGGCTGTTCATGAGGCGATTGACGCTGGTTATCGACATATCGATACAGCCGAAGCGTATGGCAATGAAGTCGGCGTGGGCGAAGGCGTGCGGGCAGCCGGTATTGCGCGGCAGGACATTTTCGTCAACACCAAGCTGGCCGCAGAGATCAAGGAACACGATGCAGCAGTTAAAGCAATTGACGAGTCGCTGCAAAAACTGAATTTGGATTATATCGACATGATGATCATTCACGCACCGAAGCCATGGGCAAAATATGATGAGCCTGATCGTTACTTTGAAGGCAATCTGGAAGCATGGCGGGCGCTGGAAGAAGCATATAAAGCTGGCAAACTGCGGGCGATCGGTGTGTCTAATTTTGATCCCACCGATCTCAAGAATCTGTTGGATCATGCCGAAATTGCACCAATGGTTGACCAAGTGTTAGCACACATTACCCAGACGCCGTTTAAAACGATTGATTTTGCCAAACAACATCACATTCTGGTTGAGGCATATTCACCGTTTGGACATGGTGAAATGTTCAAAAATCAGGCAATTCAGCAGATGGCGGAAAAGTATCACGTTTCAGTGGCACAATTAGGGATGCGATATTTATTGCAACTAGGCCTGTTACCGCTGCCGAAGACGGTCAAACCGGAACATATGAAGGCGAATGCCGAGATTGACTTTGAGATCAATGAAACCGACATGTCAACGCTTGAACACATGAAGCCATTGACAGACTATGGTCAGTATCAGTCTTTCCCGGTTTATAGTGATCGGTTAAGTTGAGGGCAGGGCATTGATTGCGTACAGGTCAAGATACTGAGACATAATTCTATCTCAGGATGTGATGCACACTAAAATCCGAATACTATAGCTGAGAAAGTAGCTAAAGTAGTTCCGTGTCGTGCCAAACTCCGCACTCTCCGGCCAGATGGGGCTGGAACGCTGTGACGGCGCTTGGAGCCTGCAAGCCCGGCAGTCTCCAAGTCGCCTAACAACATCAGCGACAAAACCCGGTCGCTGTGTTGTTCCACGGCTGAGCCCCATCAGGCCTACGATTGCTCCGCTTTGGCACTGGGAGCATTAAAGCTCATTTATACTAATAAGAAAAAGTCAAAACGCGTACTACTTTCTGAAAAAATCAGAAATAGTACGCGCTTTATATTGGAGCGGTGAATTATGGCCCAGCCTCTTGTTGGTCAACTTTAGACGCATACACTAACTCTTGTGAAGTTTTAAATACTGTTTCACCCGCAATGCTTAGCGATTTGGTCCTGCTTTAATCACCCTTAGGCGTCTATATGCCAGCAATTATGCCCACGGTCCGGCAACCACAATCTTACCGATCATGTGTCCGGATTCAACGAGTGCATGTGCCTGACGTAAATTTGTGGCATTGAGCGGCTGTAGTGTTTTGGTTAAGGTGCACTGCAACGTACCCTTGTCGAGAAGCGCGGCAACTTGATCAAGAATGGCACCTTGCGAATCTAGTTCATAGCCATACCAAGACTTTGAGAACATCCACTCCCACACAAATGTGGCCCGCTTCTTAGTGAGTTTCTGCAAGTTGATGCCGTGGCGATTTTCGGTAATAGCCGCGACCCAACCATCAGGACGAATCATGGTGGCGATCTCGGACCAGTGTTCGTCTAGATGCGACAGATTAAGGATATAATCGACATTTTTAAACCCGGCTGCCTTTAGCTGCGGTGGTAATGGCTTGCGGTGGTTTAAAACGTGATCAGCACCATGATCCTGTACCCATTTTTGTGATTCGGGACGTGAAGCGGTTGCCAGAACCTGCAGACCGGCCAGATGCGCTAACTGTGTCGCCATGGAACCGACACCGCCGGAACCGTTGATAATTAAGATCGTATGATGCCGATTTTCTGCAGTTGCATTCAGGGAAATGTGTAACTTTTCAAACAACGCTTCCCATGCGGTGAGACTGGTTAGTGGCATGGCGGCTGCTTGGGCATCGTTCAGGTTCTTCGGCGCGTGACCGACAATGCGTTCATCGACTAACTGATATTCGGCATCGCTTCCGGAGCGTTTATAACTACCAGCGTAGAAGACCCGATCACCAACTCTAAAGCGCGTGACATCTTGACCCACAGCATTGACGGTACCAACAGCATCCCATCCCAACACTTTAGGCTGAGCCAACTGCGCGTGCCCTGCTCCTCGTGTACCTGTGTCAACAGGATTAACAGACACAGCAAGAACATTCACTAGAAGGTCGTGACCAGTGGGGGTTGGCTTAGAAAGGGTCAGATCTTCTAAACTACGAGCATCTTGAATGGGTAAATGTTGCGTAAAACCAATTGCTTTCATTGAAGTAGCTTCCTTTCGCTAAGTTTCACCTTGTATGTTAGCGGGCATGTTCTAAAATAGTAAGTGAGTAAATTGTAAGTAACTTAAAAAAGGAAGTCCTATGATGTCAGGCGAACTTTATGATTGTGCGGCTGGGTGTCCAGTTCAAAATACAGTTGACATTATTTCAGGTAAATGGAAAAGTGTGATCCTATACCATCTTTTTCAGGGTGACGCGACACGGTTCAGTACGCTTAATAAAGCCATCCCATCAGTAACTGAACGAATGTTGGCATTACAATTAGCACAGCTAGAAGCGGATCATGTCATTACTAAAAAGCCAGGTGACGCCGATGGACGAGCCACAGAATACGGACTAACAGAATTCGGGCAGACACTGGCACCTGTGATCCAAGCAATGGCAACTTGGGGCGAGGCTTATCAAGCACGACAAAAAGCGACCGCCTGATTGGACATATTGAAGATGAACATTAAAAAGCATCGTTGGAATTTTTGAGTGGTTCCCAACGATGCTTTTTATGTTATAAATACGCCTGATAGAACAGGAAAACCGCAAGCCCAAGTGCAAAGATGCCGACAGCAGTTTTAATAATGCGAGATGGGATCAAGCGAACAATGACCGGTCCGAGAAAACCACCTGCAAATAAACCGATGCAGACTGGGATTAGAACACCCCAAGCAATTGGCATGGAGAAGATAAACATGATGGATGTCACCAGATTATTCACCAGTGAGGCAAGGTTGCGCATGGCATTGTAGGTGGCATAAGGGCCTTCAACAAGTCGCGAAAGTACGGCCACCATCAACAGTCCGGCACCGGCACCAAAATAGCCAACATAAATACCGACTAACATCACCAGCACATAGCCAAACCACCGCAAGTGCTGACGCGTAGAACTGTTACTGCTTGCGGGTTTGGGTGGCATTAGAATCAAGACGCCAGCCAAAAAAATGATAAACGGGACGACTCGTTTGAATCCCGCATTGGAACTATGAATCAAAATAAGGGCTCCAAAAACGCCGCCAATGGTATTAAGCAACGTAATGACAAGCGCCTGATGCCAGTGACCTTTTAGTTCGTGGCGAGAAGCAGCAACCGCAGATGAGCCGCTAAATAAAAGTCCAATTGTATTCGTAGCGTTAGCGGTAATCGGCGCCACGCCAACTGACAATAGCACCGGATAAAGCGTGAGTGCCGCCATCCCGACAATACCGTTGAGAATGCCGGCCAGTAGACTCATGCCTAGTAAGAAAAGGATGGTTTCGATTGTCATGGATTCGCCTCCTTTTGCTTTAGCAGAGATTATATATCTTTGATACCAGAAATTCGTTAATAGTGCATCTTTTACACATCTGAAAAGGTGATTCAATTGATGTTAGTGTGCGGTCGTTTTGCATGATAAGCAAAATAATTGAATGATACGGACTTCATGACATAATAGATGGAACCCAACTTACGGTTAAATTGAGTAAAACGCATTGACGTCTGAGGAGCTTTTATGACTAAGAAAGTTTACCGCCTTCTCATCCCAACCCTAACCTTTTTCTACCTATGGCTTGCCTTAGGTGGCCTTGATCAAGCTGCAAAACTCTGGCTTAAACTGGTCATCATCGCAATCGGGGCCTTTTTAAGTCTGCTTTGGATTCGAATGGTACGGTTGCCGCCTTTTCGTGAGGTGCGGCACTTGTGGCATCAGATTGAGACGCTGCAGTTTATGATTGTTTCTGATCCGAAGAACCGGCTAGATTTGTTGAAGCGGCGCGTTTTTGCCGATCAGGCGCGTCATTTTCGCGGGTTGGCCGTTTATAGTTATGTCTTGAGTATGCTGTCAGGGCTGATTTTAGATGGGCTGGGATTTGTGCGGGTCAGTGATTTTGTGGTGACGGTGGGATGGACATTAGCGTTGATGGTGCTCATCACGGTGTATATTATTGGCGCCATTCAGGCATTTGCCACGCACTTAATTCGAACCTTTGTGAGTTTGCAGCTGTTTGCCCCGTTGGCTTTGCTGATTGGCCTGAATATAACCGGAATCATGCCTGACTTCAGTGCTTTTCGCGATTATATTCTATATTACCTGCTGTTGAGCATCACGATTTCTGCGGTGATGATTGTGATGGTGCCGAATTATCAGTTGCGGGTGTTGACGAATTATATTCCTGCGATTAATGCGACGAGCACGGTGATCATTTTTCTACTGGCGGAGTTTGGCAATACGGCGATGGCAGGCATTGCGCATCAGATTAGTCACGGGCTTGATTTATCGCCGACACTGACGGCTAGTTTGTTTGGTCCGAAAATGATTGCGGCGATTCGCGAATTGCTAACGCTGATCAGTATTGTGTTTCTCATCAGCGGCAACGTTATTTCCGCGGTGATGACGCATTATCGAGTGAAGAGTGAAAATCAATTGAAGCAAGTGCTGGCTGACATCACGCTTCCGATTTCGTCAACGGATTATCAAGGGTTGCGATCAATTGTTTATCACGGATTAGCTTATAATGCGTTGTTGATTATTGGTCGGCGTGATCTTTATCAGGCTATTCGCACTTATGAACAGCAGCATGGCCTGGAGCCGCCTGCAGAGGAAGCAGCGCAATCCAAACGTCACTGGTTTGAATGGTTCAAACGACATTAGCCTTGGCAGACACCTTGGGTAAAATCACATTCGTTTTTTAAATTAGTTTTGCCATTTAGGCGGTATAGGCAAAAATGGTCTGCTATACTTAGAAAAAATCTTTGGATTGCTAAGAAGGTGAGCCCATGAAACAACTGCAAATTGCACATTTGGATAAGGCGTTTGATCAACAGGTTTTGTTTAAAGATGCTAACTATACGTTTAAACAAGGAAAAATCTATGGCTTGCTAGGGCGCAACGGTTCAGGAAAGTCGACTTTATTTAACATGATTGTGCGTAACTTGCCGCATGATCATGGCACGATCGCAATTGATGCCGATGATGGTCAAGGATTGATCACGGATTATGCGGACACATCGGTGGGCATGGTTTATACCCAACCGCATTTACCGGCGTTTATGACCGGGGTGGAGTTTGTGGATTATTTTATAGCGATTAATCGGCAGCGCCTTGAGCAAACCCACACGAGCGTTAAAGCGGCGGATTTCTTTTCATTGGCGGGGTTGTCGCAGGCAGATGCCAATAAGTTGTTGCGCGATTATTCCGAGGGGATGCGCAATAAGTTGCAGATTGTGGTGTCGTTGATGCTTAAGCCGCCCGTATTATTGTTAGACGAGCCGCTGACGACAGTGGATGTGGTGGCGGCTCATGAAATGCAGCAGATGATTGTCGCGATGAAGGCCGACTCGGTGGTTGTTTTCTCGACCCATATTATGCAGCTAGCACAGGCCATTTGTGACGCGGTGGTGTTGCTGCATGATAAAAAGCTGAGCGAACTGGAGGGCCTGGATATTCACAGTCAGGAATTTGAAGAGGCTGTGATTGCGCGTTTAAGTGATGAGGTGCAGGCAGATGCGTGATGCTTGGCGATATTACTGGTTTCAGGCGCAGGTCAATACAACAACGATGGTGAATGGGTTCATTTACTTCTTGCGGCGAATTCCGTTTCTGGGTAAAAAGATCCCGACAAAATGGTACCGGCCAAGTGCGTTGAAAACGATCATGGCAATTGCAGTTAACTTTTTCACGATTTTGCTAAAACCGGTGACAACGCTTTTGCTGATCGGGCTAGCATTTTTGGTTGGTAGTGCGTATCACGATTATGTGCATCCACTGGCAACCGATCTTTCACTTCGCGTCATGATCGCGGTACTGGTTTATCTGGTGGGTTTTCTCATGTTTCGCGGCTTGGTATTCCGCAATCTGCCGCTGAGTCTCAAGTCGGTTAAACTAGGGGATTATTTTGCCTTGGATCGGCCGGCACTGGTGCGCGGGTTGATGCTGATGGATCAAATCAGCGGCGTTGTACTTGGGCCACTACTGCCTATGTTTGCGCTCGCCTTGTTGACGCAGCATATGTGGCTGTTTTTGGTTGGACTGCCGATTGCCATTATTGGGTGGTTATGGCCGAGTTTCATTCCACGGCTGCTGTGGGCACACTGGCGGCTGGGATTGCTGGTGCAGATTGGGTATTGGCTGAGTTTGCTGGGGCTACCCATTGGCTTAGTAGTAACCGGAAAATTAGCCGCCTTTACGTTTGGCGTTTTTTCGCCGCTGGGCTTTCTGATTGCATGGGCTAGTGTGGTGCTGATTGGGTGGTACATTTACCGTTTTTCGAATGATAATTCGTTAATCATGGCCTCCATTCAGTCTGCAGTGCGGGCGTTAAATCTTGTTGCTTCAGCCAAAAAGCAGCAACTTCTAGCGGCAGGAACTGCAATGCAAAAGAAACTGACGCTGGATACCACCGTGGCCCTCAAGTCTGAAAACCGTTCCGGCAGTAATTATCTCAATGCCTTGTTGTTTGCCCGTTATCGTCGCCAGCTATGGAAAAAGTTGCGGACCCGTCTGCTGTGGGTTATTGGACTTGGCGGTGGGCTTTTGATCGCATTGAAACTTTTCGCTGTCCATAATTTAGGCGATCTGACGCCGATTTATGGTGGTATTTTCTTTTTGATGTATTTGACCTCGCTGGGTGGCCAAATCGTTCAACTGTTATTTGTTAATTGTGACGCGGCAATGTTGTATTATCCTTTTTACCGCCAGCCTAAGACCATTTTAGCCGGATTCTTTTATCGGTTTTGGCACATTGTTCAATACAATGCAGTGACTGGGTTCACGGTTTTCCTGCTGATTTTTGCACTGCAGTTAATCGCACCGGTAGCCGATCAGGTCAACTTTTATCTGGTGTTGTTGCTGGAGATCTGTGGTTTGGTGTTGTTCTTTTCGTTTCATGATCTCTTTATTTATTATCTGATGCAGCCATTTACGGATGATATGGATGTTGTATCGCCGCTGTACCGCTTCTTGTCCTGGGGAATGTATTGGGTGGCTTGGATTTTTACACAAGTTCATTTTTACGGCTATGGTTATGCCATCCTCATTGGAACGATGACGCTGCTTTATGTCGGGATCGGTACCGCGGTGATTTACCGAGTGGCACCTAAGACTTTCCGGATTCGGTATTAATCTGGCCGCGTTTAGAGTGGAATTTAATGTTAGTTCATGAGCACTGCCAGCAGCTGGCAGTGCTTTTTTAATATCACCTAGCAGATGCCTTGTTGCAAGCGGTTGCGGCAACAGGTAGAGTTGAATTAGGAAACACTTATTTTGCAATGAATCATAATCGATATAAGTGCGGAGCTAATAGGCTTGGGGTAATGGAGGGTGAAGGCATGAAGACCAAGGTACTGGCGGTGGATGATGATACTGCTATTTTGGCAATGTTAAAGCGATACTTTGCGTGGCGGCTACCGGAGTTTCGATTACTGACAGCAGATGCAGGGCAAGCAGCCTTGAGTCAATTGGCGCAGCAGCCCGACTTGATTTTGCTGGATGTTAATTTACCGGATATTGATGGCTTTACCTTAACCAGTCGAATTCGTGCGATCACTTCTGTCCCCATTATCTTTTTAACCGCACGTATTACCGATCAGGATAAGGTGCAGGGGTTAGGCGCAGGCGGTGATGATTATGTGACCAAGCCATTTAGTCTGACGGAATTAGGTGCACGCATCAAGGCACATGTCAGACGTGCCCATCAGCCGGACAAACAGGCGCAGATTGCCGTTTTTGGACGGATCATGATTGATTATCATGCGCATCAGGTCTCGGTGGATACGACTTGCCTAAAACTTGAAAATAAGCAATATCAACTGATTGAATGGCTGAGCCTGAATCCGGGGCAGGTGTTTAGCCGCGAGCAGTTGTATGAAAAGATTTGGGGCTACGATGCACAAGGGGATGAGCGGGTGATCACCGAGCACATTCGCCGCATTCGCAAGCTCTTTGATGCCTGTCAGGTAACATCGCCCATCGTAACGGTTTGGGGAGTGGGATATAAATGGCAAAATTAAAAGCACACTTTATGAAGCTATCGATTAAAAAAGCACTTTTACAGATGATTCTGCTGGGAACGATTGTCGCCGGTATCATGATGTTGCTATTTTTACAAGTCTGGCATTTCTTGATGTTTCACTTGACGACAGCTTTAGCGACTCACTGGTTTTTAGGCGGTGTCGGTTTGTATTTTGGCGGAGCGATTATTGGTAGCTTCGCCGTTTTATATGCGGTTATGAATGCAATGGCGCGGATGGTTTATCGGCTTAAGTTTGCACCGCCGTTAGCCCAGTTAAAGGCGGGGGTGGCACATATTCAGGCTCAGGATCTGGATTTTGAACTGCATGCCAAGACAACCGATGAACTGGGGCAATTGGTGGGCGCATTTGAAGCGATGCGCCAAGCCCTTCGTCAAGCACTTGAAGAAGCATGGCAGTTGGTTGAGGATCAAAAACAGGTGAATGCGGCTTTTGCCCATGACCTGCGAACGCCATTGACGGTTTTGCAAGGCAACCTGGAACTTTTGACCATGGCGGATAAGGATGAGCAGCCGGATCAGGCACTCTTGGCTGAGATGCACCAGCAGTTGGATCGGATGACGGCTTTTATCCAAACGATGAGTCATCTTTCCGCGCTTCAAAACCGTCAGCTAACCGGTGAGGCGATGACGCCGGCCACCTTGGAACAACAACTTAAAGAAGAAGCCAGCAAACTTGTTCCGGCCACCAAGACGGTTACTTGGAAGGTCGAGAACCAGCTGACAACAAACGAGTCGCTTGCAATTGCACCAGATGTGGTACTTGAAGTTTTCGATAATCAACTGACCAATGCTTGTCGGTTTGCCGCTGAGCAGGTGGCGATTCACTTAACCGCAACGGCAAACGGGTTGACGATAAAAGTTGATAATGATGGTCCGCCGTTGACGCCGGGTGAACAAGCTAAAGCCAAGTTGCCGTATTTTTCCAGTGATCGTCAAGCCCAACATCTCGGGGTCGGTATGTACATCTGTACGCAATTATGCGCGGCGCATCGGGGTCATTTTACAATTGCCAATCAACCAGATACCCAAGGCGTCAGCACCATTGCCGAATTTGGTTTTTTAACGCCTGCCTCCAGCTCGACTGATTGATCCGATTTTAGGTAAATTGGTTGAGTTGTCAGAAAATTGTCATTTACTTGTTACAGTCTGCTTATCAACATGATGCGTCTGCCAATTTAGAAATTGCAGGTGAGAAAAAACGGGTGCCTTTACTGCACGCGGTTCTCACAGCGCGGTTTTGAACAAACTGGCTCGCTTCATGGATAAGGAGGCTTTTTTTGATGACAACGATTCAGATTGAGCAGTTAGTGAAGCAATATCGTGGCCGACAACAGCCGGCTTTGGATCACGTTTCGTTGGATATCCAGTCAGGAATGTATGGATTATTGGGGAAAAACGGTGCCGGTAAATCCACGTTGATGAAGATTTTGACAACACTTGAGCAACCTACTTCCGGTAAGGTGTTGGTGGATGGCACACCACTTAAAGATGCGCGCAGTATTCGGCGCAAAATTGGGTATCTGCCGCAACAGTTCGGGTTTTATCCAACCATGAAAGTTATTGACGCAATGACCTATTTGGCAATCTTAGCTGAGGTGCCGGCTCGCGAGCAGAAGCGGCGAATTGAGCGGTTACTGGCAGCTGTTCATTTGACAGCTCAGGCGCAAACGAAAGTCAAGGCGTTGTCTGGCGGCATGTTGCAACGGTTAGGCATTGCGCAGGCGCTCGTGAATGAGCCACGGGTTTTGATTGTTGATGAACCCACCGCGGGACTGGACCCGGAAGAACGGATACGATTTCGGAATTTGTTGGCAGATTTTGCTAATGAGCGTTTGGTACTCTTGTCTACCCATATTGTTTCCGATGTTGAGGCAACGACTAATCGTATTGGCATCCTTGATCATGGGCGACTGGCTTTCAATGGGACCACTGACGAGCTTATTGATGCGGCTGCGGGGCATGTTTTTGTCGGTGACTTACCGGTGGCGCAGCTTAAACAGTTTAAGACGCAGTACCAGATTAGTGAACAAACAGCGCACGGGCAGCATATTCGGGTACGCTTTTTAGCTCGTACTCCGTTGGCAACTTGGCAATCGGTTGCGCCAACACTGGAGGAGGCGTATCTGTATTTACAAACCCAGCATCATCAAGCGTTGGTGAAGACGGTAAGCGGTGTGTGAGGAGGGGTCATTGTGAAGCTGCTTTGGATGGAATTTAAGCGGCAGACGCGAAGTTTAACGTTTGTTATTTACACATTTTTAGTCGTGGCATTTATCGTGATGAATGTCTGGCCATTACTTTCACGAAACTTAACCACCCTGCCGAAATCACCAGCGAGCTACGAAAACATCACGGCGACCGATTATCAGACGCTCAAGACAAACAGTCTGGATCAGTTGCACTACGATTATCGGCACAATTTGTATACGACTTATCCGCTGGGGTTTGCAAAACAAGTGACGTTACGCGCGGCAGACCAGGCAAAAGTTCGCCAGTTGATGACTGAGGCGGAGGATGCAGACACGCGCGCACCCTTGGTTAAAACGTTGGCAAAGGTTGACCGGCTCTTGGGTGGACAGTCTGCGTACAGTTCACAAAATATTCAGAATTTTGCTTATCGCCGGATGACGAAAGCCGAAGTCGTCGCGGATCAGCAGCTCATTCGGCAACGTGATCGGGTCACCGGAGCGTTTGCGAGATTGTTTGCGGATATTGCCGGAATCATGATGGGCATTTTACCGACAATTGTGGCCATTGCTTTTTGTACTGCCGATCGCCGGCATCATGCGTCGGCGGTGATTCAAACCAAGGCGATGACCACGTCGCGTTTATTATTGACGCGGTATGTTGCGAGTTTAGGAAGTTTATTTGCGCCAGTGATTGCGATCGCCATTGCGTTGACGATTCAGGTCGCCGTTTTATACCAAGGGATGTCGTTGGATTATCCCGCGATTGTGAAAATGGCTTTTATCTGGGTGTTACCAACGCTCATGGTCAGCAGTGCGGTTGGCTATTTAAGTGCGGCGATCTTTGGTAATTTTATTGGTTTTGGCATTCAAATTGGCTGGTGGTTGGTAACGATGATGGCGGGTGCTCGCCGGGTGAGTGGTAACTACGGATGGTTATTGATCCCGCGGCATAATTCGCTGCACAATGGCGCGTATTACTATGCCCATTTAAACCAGCTGTTGCAAAATCGGCTCGGATACGCTTTGTTGGCGCTTGGACTGATGGCGTTAACTGCTTGGATCTTGGCTGCACAACGGGGAGGTAAACTACATGCGCTCAAGTTTAGGCCGCTTCGTCCGATTAGAAATTAAAACCAACGTCTTGAAAACCAGCCTCATTGCGGTACTCGGCTGGGGGCTCATTCCGATTGTTTTTACGCTGACACCGCAGAGTCTGGCACAAGCAGCGATGCCGACTGAGTTGTGGATGCCGCTGCTAGCGATCTTTTGTTTTGGCAGCTTATTTTTACCGGAGCAAACAACAGGGGTAGCGGCAGTTATCAATAGTAAATCGATCCAATTGTGGACGGTTTACGCGGTGCGGTTTGCTTGGTATTTTGGCGTATTGGCAGTGCTAAACGTTACGCTGCTTGGTCTATATCAGATTCAGGGAACGACATTGGCTGCTGGCGTTCTGTTGGGCAATGCGCTGGTTAAGAGTTTATTTATCGGGAGCATCACGCTTGGTAGTTACTGTTGCTCTCAGTCACTTGCGGTGGCGTATTTAATTCCGACCGTTTACTTTGCGCTTTGTATTGGTAGCAATCAATTAGGGGCGTTAAACTTGTTGACCTTAATGCGTCAGCGACCGTTAAGCGATAATTGGTTACAACTAGGAGTTGCGGCGCTTTTCATGATCATTAGCTTTCTTTTGGCGCGGCGGCGATTGGTAAACAGTTGAAAATAGTTGCTGCATGCAGGCGACTTGAGCGTGTGACTTTCTGCTACAAGCGGTAGGCCACTTGGCGTATAATAAGCGTGATTAACGTTATCATCACGCGTTTGCCGGTGTAGGGGATTAACTGCTTCGGTGCGCGTTTCATCAGCACGCGCTCCGGCTCTCAACCGTGCTGGTTCGCGCTTGATCATAACGCGCTCACCAGCGCAGAAGTCTGCGTGTAAGGACCTCGGTCGCAATGGCCAAAGTGCGGCCATCACGCCCAAGGCCGCTTACACTCCGACTTCTCCCGCGCTGGTTCGCGCTCACACACAAGGAGGAATTGGTGCATGACTGTAGCAACGCATTTTTATCAGTTGTTTCAACCGGAACATTACGATCTTTACTTGGATATTAACCGGGAGACGAAGAAGATTTCCGGGAAGACGACGATTACCGGTGATGCCAAGCAAACCGAAATTGCGGTTCATCAGAAGTATTTGACGGTCAGTGCGGTTCAGGCTGACGGCAAGGATGTTCCGTTTACGGTGGATGATCCTGCCGAAGCGGTGCGGATTACTTTGCCGCAAGCTGGCAAGGTGACGTTGACACTGACGTATACCGCACCGTTGACGGACACCATGATGGGTATTTATCCTTCTTATTACGAAGTGGACGGGGTTAAGAAGCAGATTATCGGGACCCAGTTTGAAACAACGGCTGCACGTCAGGCGTTTCCTAGTGTAGACGAGCCTGAAGCCAAGGCGACGTTTGATTTAGCAATTAAATTTGATGAACATCCCGGCGAAACGATTATCAGTAACATGCCGGAAGTTCGTGAAGAAAATGGCGTTCATTATTTTGACACCACGGTTCGGATGTCGACTTACCTGATTGCCTTTGCATTTGGTGAATTGCAAAATAAGCAGACAACCACCAAAAGCGGCGTTAAAATCGGGGTCTTTGCTACCAAAGCACATCGACCTAATGAGCTTGACTTCGCGTTAGACATTGCCAAGCGCTCGATTGAATTTTACGAAGACTTTTACCAGACGCCTTATCCGCTCCCGCATTCCTGGCAGTTGGCGTTGCCTGACTTTTCGGCTGGGGCGATGGAAAACTGGGGGCTTGTCACTTATCGGGAAGCGTTGCTGACACTGGATCCGGACAACACCTCGCTGGAAACCAAGCAGCGGGTTGCTACCGTTATTGCGCATGAACTGGCGCATCAATGGTTTGGCGATTTGGTGACGATGAAGTGGTGGGACGATCTGTGGTTGAATGAAAGTTTTGCCAACATGATGGAATATGTTGCGGTTGATGCCTTGCAACCGGACTGGCATATTTGGGAGACATTCCAGACGCTGGAAGTACCAATGGCGTTGCAACGTGATGCAACGGATGGGGTTCAGTCAGTTCATGTTCAAGTAGAAGATCCGGCTGAAATCGATTCGCTTTTTGACAGCGCGATTGTGTATGCAAAAGGTGCACGGATGCTGGTCATGGTACGTTCCTTAATCGGTGATGATGCGCTGCGGGCCGGCTTGAAGGCGTACTTCGAAGCTCATCATTTTGGCAATGCTGCCGGTGCTGATTTGTGGGCAGCTTTGGGTAAAGCGGCTAAGTTAGATGTCGGCACCATCATGCAGTCATGGCTGGAACAACCAGGCTATCCAGTGGTGACAGCAGCGGTGATTGATGGCAAACTGACCCTGTCCCAGCAACAATTCTTCATTGGTGCAGGCAAAGATGCAGGTCGGCAATGGCAGATTCCGCTCAATAGCAATTATGCTGCCGCACCGCAGATTTTTGCGGATAAGCAGGTAACTTTGGGCGATTACACCCAGTTGCGCGAAGCAAGCGGTCAACCATTCCGCGTAAATGTGGGCAATAACTCGCATTTCATCGTGAAATACGACGCCACCTTACTCGCCGATATTTTGGCACATCTTGACCAACTCAATGCGATTGATCAACGGCAGGTGCTTCAAGATTTACGGTTACTGGCGGAGGGCCGGCAAAATGCTTATGCCGACATTGTGCCGTTGCTGCCGCGGTTTGCCCAGAGTCACAGTGCCATCGTCATCAACGCCTTGTATCGGGTGGCCAATGACTTGAAACAATTCGTCAACCCGGATTCAGCCGAAGAAACGCAGCTGAAAACCTTCTTCAATCAAATCAGCGCCGACCAGTTCAAGCGCCTAGGATGGACACCAAAAGCCGGCGAATCCAATGATGATCAATTAACCCGTCCTTATGTCCTAAGCATGGCGTTGTATGCTAAGAATAAAGACGCCATTGCGCAAGGTCACGATCTATTTACGGCAAATAAGGATCACCTGCTTCAATTACCGGCCGATGTGCGGATGTTTGTCCTTCAAAATGAAGTGAAAAACTTCGGCAGTGCCACCTTGTTCGATCAGTTGTTAACGGCGTATAAGCAGACAACCGACTCAAGCTACAAAGCCGATATTCTTGCAGCGTTAACCAGCACCCCGGATGCCGCGTTAATCGCTAAAATTGTGGATCAATTTGAAAATGCCGACACCATTAAGCCGCAAGATTTGCGCTCATGGTTCCGCGGCGTCTTGAGTAATCACGCCGGCGAACAAGCAGCATGGGATTGGGTTCGCAACGAATGGGCTTGGCTTGAAAAAACAGTTGGCGGCGACATGGAATTCACCACCTACATCACCGTTATCGCCGGCATTTTCCGCACCACGCAACGACTTGATGAATTCAAGAAATTCTTCGAGCCAAAACTACCGACACCTGGCCTAACCCGGGAAATCACCATGGACACCAGCGTTATTGCCAGTCGCGTCGATCTGATTCAAGCAGAGCAACAAGCTGTGCATGAAGCAGTTGCCAAAGCTGTTAAGTAAAATATTAGCCGTCTTGGCTGATAGCTAAAGAGAAATGACAAAAGGCCGCCACTCAGCGTTACAGTGGCGGTCTTTTTATACCTTCATACTTCCAGTTAATGAGTATCCATACGGCATGAAATAACGAAACCGCAACCGGGCTTTTAGAAAAATCTAATCCTTATCTATACAATTTCACGGGAAAGCGAGGTGGTCAAACCGTTACACTGAAAAGCGAGTAACTGTTCCTAATCGAGCAGGATACCGTTTGGAGGGATGTTTGTGGCAGACACAAAGAAACAACTGCGCTGGTATAACGTGGCCTTAATCGCGTTCGTATCGGTTTGGGGTCTTGGCAATGTGTTCAATAACTATGCACAACAAGGCCTTTCCGTTGTCACTAGCTGGATTCTGATTATGCTGATTTATTTTGTGCCCTATGCTTTGATTGTGGGGCAGCTGGGATCAACGTTTAAAGATCAAGCCGGTGGCGTTAGTTCCTGGATCAAGGAAACCGGCAGTGTGCGATTGGCGTACTATGCGGCGTGGACTTATTGGGTCGTGCACATCCCTTATTTAGCCCAGAAGCCGCAAGCGATTTTGATTGCCTTGAGCTGGCTGTTTAAAGGCAACGGTGATTTTATCAACACCGTCTCGTCCATGACCGTTTCCTTAATCTGTCTGGCGTTATTCTTACTTTTCCTTTGGCTGTCTTCGCGCGGGCTTACCACCTTGAATCGCATTGGCAGCATGGCGGGCACGGCGATGTTTCTGATGTCGATTCTTTTCATTATTCTAGCCGTGACCGCACCGTTGATGGTAAAAGGCGTCCATGTGGCGACTCCGAACATGGGCGACATTCATACTTATTTGCCTAAATTTGACCTCAACTACTTCACGACGATCTCCATGCTAGTCTTTGCAGTTGGTGGGGCGGAAAAAATTTCGCCATACGTCAACAATACCAAGCACGCCTCCAAGGAATTTCCGTTGGGCATGCTGGTGCTGGCGGGCATGGTTGCCTTTTGCGCGTTGCTAGGGTCTTTTGGCATGGGGATGTTGTTTAACAGCCACCACATTCCGACAGATCTCATGGCGAATGGCCCATACACAGCGTTTGCAATGTTAGGTAAGTATTATCACGTCGGCGGTTTGTTTGTCATTTTGTATTCAATCGCCAATGCTTTGGCCTCAATCTCCGCGTTGGCATTTTCCATTGATGCGCCGCTGAAAATCTTGCTGAGTGACGCCGATCCGCATTTTATTCCTAAAAAATTGCGGCGGATCAATCGCAAAGGCACGCCGATTAATGGTTACTGGATGACCGGTATTCTGGTAAGTCTGCTGATCATTATTCCGGCGTTTGGAATTGGCAATATGAACGAGCTTTACAAGTGGCTGCTTAACTTGAACTCTGTGGTCATGCCGTTGCGCTATCTGTGGGTTTTCCTCGCGTATTATTTGCTAAACAAACATCTCGAAAAGTTCCAGGCCGACTATATGCTGGTTAAAAATAAACGCATGGGCATGCTCGTGGGCGGCTGGTGCTTCTTCTTCACTGCCTTTGCCTGCTTATTGGGGATGTTACCGAAGATCAGTTATCTTAATGATCCCGGCACATGGTGGTTCCAGATGGGCTTGAATATTATTACGCCGGTTATTTTGTTGGCATTAGGGCTGATTTTACCTGTTATTGCTCGGCTTCATGAAAATGATCTGGATGCTCAGTGAGATAAAAAAGATTCAACAACTGCCTTTAGGGAAGTCGTTGAATCTTTTTTTGTAAGCGCGAGCCGGCGCGGTTAGAAGTCGGAGTGTAAGTGGCCTTAAGCGTGATGGCCCGGTCTTGGCCATTGCGCTTAAGGTCCTTACACGCAGACTTCTGCGCCGGGGAGCGCGTTATTGCGCGCGAGCCGATGCGGGAAAAACGTATTGGCATGTGAGCGGGCAAAACATTAGCCCATATCATTGCTGGCGGCCTAAGCCTGATGTTTTTCAATCGCAGCTAACATCTGCTTTTCCGGATAAAAGTGAATCAGAAGCAGTAACAGGCCGTACAACAGCAACGGCAACCAAACGTAATTCAGGTTAATCATGCCAAGCGTTGCAGCATTTTGGCTGGTGTTGGGTACGTATCCGGCAAGGTCGAACAATCCAGCGGTGATCAGGCCGCCGATGCCGAGTCCTAAGTTAACGCCGAAATCGTTGCTGGAGGCAAACAAACCTTCAGCTTGAGCGCCGAGAGTAATGCCATAGCGAATCGTATCGGCGAGCATAATCGACACCAAGCCGACAATCATTCCTTGACCGATGCTGTTAATCAGAATGCCAGGAAACAAAATCCACAAGTTCCGCGCATAAACACCGCCTGCAATGACGAACTGGCCGATTAAACCAATGATCATGCCAAGGCGCATCGTGTGTTTATTCCCATGCCGACCTGCAATCGTCCGGATTAATAAAACACCGATCAGCGATGAAAACGTAAAGCTATTGGCCCAGGATACCAAGCCTTGATTGTGTAAAGTGTACTTGAAATAGTAAACCGTGGTCTGATTTTTAATCGCCGTCAACAGCCAGTACGTAAAGATAATGAGCGACAGCAACAACCACGGCCGATTTTTGACGGCAATTTTAGCCACGACTTTTAGCGGTTGGTGGGCGATTTTTTCCTGCGTGAACCGTTCGCGGATATGAATGAACGTATTCAGAATCAGCACCAGCGAGATGCCGGCAAATAGGGTCATGGTTAAGAGAAACCCGCGCTGATCATTGCCGCGGCCGAAGAAAGCAACCAATGGCAACGTGAAAACCGCGACAATGATTTGCACTGAGCTACCAAAGAATTGACGGATGACGCCCAGTAGCGTTAATTCCTGTGGTTGTTGGGTTAACGTTGGCAGTACCGAGGTAATGGGCAGATTCACCGCCGTATATAAGAAACCGAGGACGAGGTAAGTGACATAAGCCCAGATGAGTTTGCCATTTGCCGACCATGCCGGCGTGACGAATGTTAAGACGGCAAAAATGGCATACGGCAAAGCATACCAAAGGAAAAATGGCCGGCTTTTCCCAAAGCGCGAATGAGTACGATCAATCATTAAACCGACAATCGGACTCTCAAAAACATCGGCAATACGCGCAACTAAAAAGAGTAAGGCAACGGCGCCGGCTTGTAAGCCATAAATATCGGTATAAAAAAACAACAGATAGGTGGTCATCACCTGAAACACCAGATTATCTGCTGCATCGCTTAAACCATAGCTAATACGTTCCGGCCATTTGGTTTGCCAAGAAGTAGACGGTTTTGACACAGATACCGCTCCTTTCTTAGATGCGATTGAATGGCGAATCAGCATGCGGGAAAGGTTCAGAGTATGATTGCTGGAGCGAAAATATAAAGTGCGCCATATACTTTTACCCTGACTGGCTCGCACTCACGATCGTCATTGTTTCAATGCCTGCAAAAGAGACTAATCGTGTTTTTCCCGTAGCATGTCACTGATGACGATTTGGTTGACGGTATTCCAGACCATGTGTCCCACTGCTTCGGACAGATGCTCTTCCACTGGCTGATCTTTTGCGTCTGGGACGATATTTAGTGCAGGCATGGCCCATAAATGCGCGCCGGCCCAAACACCAAGTCCCCACATGCTGCCATAACCCAGTTTGAACAGCGGAACATAATGCCCGGCAACTGCGTAAAGTGCGCCTAAGCTTGATGAAAAGCCAAAATGAACCAGTAGACTAACCCAAGGAACTTGATGGCCTGAATAGGTGTAGGTTGCATGCGTCTCTGCTGGCGTTAGGCCATGTTGTTGTAGAAAAGTTTGCGGTGGATTAGTCGCATCGCGTTCCGGTGTGCGCGGCGGCAGGATATTTTCCCACCCTAATTTGACTAAACCAGAAACCAACCCTGCGACAGCGCCAACTGCGGCTAATTTAACGATGGAAGGTGATGTGTGCGTACGCATGATAACGAGACCTCCTTCAAAATTTGAAACTACTTCCATTTTAGAACAAGCCGTACCAATCCGGGAGGGCAGGGACCCAAAAATATAAGAAAATTTTTGTGAGTGCATGCATACTATTATGGCTTCATAAACTTATATTGGCGTGGTGTTGATGGACAAACTCAATGAAATCAGTGGCTGCCGGAGCCTGATAATGGTCATTTAAGGTTGCCATGTAGAAGATTCGTTGCCATGTTGGAAAGCTTAATGGAATCACTTTAAGCGGCAAGGTTTGCAGTAATGGCATGTTAGGAACCACAGCAATGCCAAAACCATTCGCGACCAATCCTGCGACCGCTTCATCTTCCTCAATCGAATAAACACTATGGGGTTGGGCACCGCACTCGGCAAATAACTGGCGAATGATCGGGGCCAGCCCGCTTTTTTTAGAAAAGGTAATCTGATCGAATGGCAGGGTTTCACTTAACTCGATTTGCTTGCGCTGAGCGAGAGGATGATTCACCGGGGTAATCACGACAAGCGCTTGCGAGGCGATGGGAAAATAGGCAATATCTTCCTCTTCGTCAACTTTTGAGCAAAAGCAGATGTCATATTTTTTGGCCCGTAATCCTTGAATAATTTTGGGTGAAAGTCCGTTTTCGTTCGTGAACTCAAAACGAACATCTTGGGACCGAGTTTCCAAGAAATGGCGAACCATACTTGGTACCCACCTTGTACTAAGCGTGCGGAGTGCTGCTAGCTTGATCACGGTTTGACCGTGTGCTTGATGTTGCAGTCGCTCGATACCACTGTCAAGCGTGGCTAGCGTATGACTGACAGTGCGGTTAAACTCTCGACCGGCTGCAGTTAGGATCATGTGACGACCTTGACGCGCAAATAAAGTGACGCCAAGCTCGGCTTCCAAACCGTGAATAGCATTGCTAAGACTGGGTTGCGTGATGTGAAGTTGCTGGGCAGCATGGGTGTAATTTTGCAGTTTAGCCAATGTGGCGAAGTAGCGTAAGTGAAAAAGGTTCATGATTTGCCTCCTGATAGATTAAACCTGAACAATAGCCTAAGACTATAATTACCCTCATTATAATGAATTAGAAGTGACTTGTGTAACCGTATACAATCTTATTTGTAAAGAGATTGAAAAAACAATCACAAGCCCAGCCTGACATGCGGATACACATGGTGCACTGGCTCGCGCTCACCATAACGTGCTCGCCAGCCCAGAAACCTGCACATAAGGACCTTGGTCGCAATGACCAAAGCCCGGTCATCACGCCCAAGGCCGCTTATGCTCCGGTTTCTAACCGGTCTGGCTCGCGCTCACACAAAATGAGGAGGAATTGGTTATGTCACAGTTACATCCTATTACCGTTAGTTCATGGACTTTAGGCGATCAATGCACTTTTGAAGATCGCGTCAAAGCTGCTGCAGCGGCTGGTTACGATGGTATCGGTTTACGGGCTGAGACTTACGTTGATGCTTTGAATGAAGGACTCACCGATCAAGATATTTTGGCGATTTTGGACCGTTATCACGTTCGCTGCACTGAAGTTGAGTACATCGTCCAGTGGTGTGAAGAACCGCGCAGTTATGAGCAAAAATATAAAGAGCAAACATGCTTCCACATGTGTCACTTGTTTGGCGTTGAACATATTAATACCGGTTTAATGGAAAGTTACTCAGTTGAGTTTACAGCGGAGAAATTAAAAGCATTGGCGCATCGGGCTTCGCTGGCTGGTCAACTCATCATAGCCCTTGAGCCGATGCCATATAGCGGCATGCCAGATTTAAAGAAGACTTGGGCGATTTTGCAAGCAGCTGGGGCTCCTAACGTCATGATGTTGCTAGATATGTGGCATTGGGTTCGTGCCGACCAACCCTTTGACCTGCTGACTAAGGAACAGGCCAAGCGAGTCATTTCCATTCAGCTTGATGATGCGTATAAGCGGCCGTATGCGAAGTCAATTTTACGGGATGAATCCATGCACGATCGGCTCGCCCCAGGCACCGGGTTTGAAGATCGTACGGAACGCTTTATCAAAATGATTAAAGCTGCTGGCGTTGATCCGAAAGTCATCGGAGTAGAAGTTATTTCCGATCAATACATGGCAAAAGGAATTGATTGGGTTGCTAAGTACACTTATGACCACACTGTTAAAACGTTACAGACAGCTTGGCCGGAAATTTTACAAGATCCAGTAGCAGCACATTAAACAGTAGCACGCTTTGAAAAAATGAAACGCGTATTTTGGTATCAATATCAGGCACGCAAGGAGGTAAATGATGACAGACTGGTTAGGTTTAAAAGATAAAGTCGTGGTTGTGACGGGCGCTGTTGGCGGCATGGGAACGCATTTTTGCCAGGCGTTTGCAGAACATGGCGCTAAACTCGCATTAGTTGACATCAAGCATGATGCAGTTGCAGCAGCAGCTAATAAGTTAAGCGATCAATATGGCGTGCAAACATTGGCGTTGGCTACCGATACCACTGATGAAGATGAAGTGGATGCGGCGGTTAAAGCGGTCGTTGATACGTTCGGTCATGTAGATGTTTTGGTGAATACGGCGGCGATTTTACGGTTTTCGCCATTTGAAGATTTGCGTTTAGATGAGTGGAAGACAGCGTTGAATGTTAATTTGACGGGTTACTTTTTGATGTCCCAGCGCTTTGGTCGGCAAATGATTGTCCAACGCCACGGGACAATGGTTCACATTTCAACGGTGGCAGCAGTTTTCCCGGAAACTTATAGCGGGGCATACAGTACCACTAAAGCCGCGGTTAATATGCTTTCCAAACAAATGGCTGCAGAATGGGGACAATTTGGCATTCGCAGTAACTGTGTCATGCCATGTCTCGTGAAGACGCCGATGTCAGCTGATTTCTATAAAGATCCAAAAGTTCGCGAAGGGCGGGAACGTTTAGTAGCTAGTCGGCGAATTGGCGATTTGGATGACATTACGAATGCGGTGTTGTATTTGAGTAGTGAACGCTCGGCATATACTAACGGCGGCGAATTACGGGTTGATGGCGGTCTCGGTATCATGATGCAAGACATGATTCCTAAACCAGGTGGCCGGCGTGAATATGCGATTAAGGCACATCAGCCTCAAAAATAGGCAGTAAAAATAAGATAAAACTTGGTGCAAGTTGGCCAAGTTCTTCTTTTGCGGTGGATAGTGAATATATGAACATGCCTTGAACGATGATTTGATGATAGCGCGCTGCGACTTCTAACCGCGCCGGCTCGCGCTCAATATAACGCGCTCCCCGGCGCAGGAGTCTGCGTGTAAGGACCTCAGCCGCAATGGCCAAAGCCCGGCCATCACGCCTGAGGCCGCTTACACTCCGACCCCTAACCGCGCCGGCTCGCGCTCACTTTCTTTGAGGAGGTTTTTTAAATGGAAACTTGGATTTCAGGAACGACGCAATTGCTATGTCTGCTTGGCAGTCCGGTGGGGCATTCCGGTTCGCCGGCGATGTATAACTTTAGTTTTCAAAAGCAAAAGATTGATGCAGCATATGTTGCATTTGATGTTAAGGAGGATCAAATGCCGGATGCGCTGAAAGCAATGCGATTGTTCAGAATGCGTGGCGGCAATGTCACGATGCCATGTAAGAATGTCGCGGCTACTTTGATGGATGAGTTGTCACCAGCAGCTAAGATTATTGGGGCGGTTAACGTCATTGTGAATGAAAATGGCCGTCTGATTGGGCATATCACGGATGGCATTGGATTTGTCCGGAATTTGAAAGAACACGGCGTTAACGTCAAGGGCAAAAAGCTAGTGGTATTGGGAGCTGGCGGTGCAGCAACAGCAATTGAAGTACAGACAGCACTTGATGGCGCTAAGCAAGTTGCCATTTTTAATCGACAAGATGCTTTCTATACGCGTGCAGAGACGACTGCCAAAAAGTTGGCTCAAGCAGCACCAGACGTCACGGTCACGGTAGATCACTTGGAAGACGATGCTAAGCTCAAGGCCGCTATTGCCCAAGCCGATATATTGGTCAATGCCACCACAGTTGGAATGAAGCCCAACGCAGGAACTTCATTGGTCGATCCAGCATATTTGCGGTCGGATTTGGTGGTAGCGGATACCGTTTATAGTCCGTTGAAAACCAAGCTAATTGAAGATGCTGAGAAGTGCGGCGCTAAAACGGCACCAGGTAAAGGCATGTTGCTATGGCAAGGGGCGGCGGGTTACAAGTTATGGACAGGACAAGATATGCCAGTTGTGGAATATCAGGCTTTTGAAGCGAGTCATTAAATGAAATGTTTTGCGTAAACTGACGGTAGTCGCGGAACTTGCTGTCATAGCGCGTTCACCGGCGCAGAAATCTGTGTGTAAGGACCTCGGTCATAATGGCCGAAACCTGGGCCATCGCGCTCAAGGCCGCTTACACTCCGACTTCTAAGTGCGCCGGTTCACGCTCACTAGGAGGTGTATGGATCGATGAGGACCAAACATAATGTGTATTTACCAGGAGCACTGGCTTTGTATTTTTCATATGCCATGCTAGGAGTTGCGTCTTCCATTTTGAGTCAATATAAAGGCCAGTTTGCTTCTAACTGGGGTGCACAGGAGTTGGCGAATGGGACTGTTGATGTCAGTATGGTTGTTTCGGTGATTGCGGCGTTTGGATTGGGTCGGTTGTTAGCTTATCCCTTTGCCGGCCCGGTTTCGGATCATTTTGGACGTAAAGTTTCTGGCACCATAGGGATTGGCTTGTATATCATTTTCTTTGTTGGGATTATCACGGTACATAGTTTTTGGGCAGCCTATGCGATCGGCGTGCTCAATGGGATGGCTAACTCGTTTTTGGATACATGTGTGTCACCAAGTTTGATGGAGATGTTCCCTGAATCAGCTTCAATTGCAAACTTATTGACTAAGTTTGCAGTGGTGATCGCCCAGTTTATCCTGCCGTTCTTTATCGGAGGCGTGGCCGCTGCAGGGTGGTCATTTCAGACAATCTTTATCATTTGCGGCATTGCGTTGGTCATAGATGCGCTCGCTATTTTGCTGAGTCCGTTTCCTAACCGTGACCTACCTAAGACGAATGCTGCCGGACAATCGGAAAAGATGCACTTTTCGCTGGGAGCGGTTGCAGCAATTTTAATTGGGTTTACAAGTTCGACGACATTTATGGTTTGGCTGAATTGTAATCAGGAACTAGGGGCTGCTTACGGTGTGAAGAATCCGGCATCATTACAATCGCTGTATGCAGTCGGCGCCGGGATTGCGGTGTTGCTAACAGCACGTTTAATCAAATTGGGTCTCAAGGAGAGTACAGTTTTAGTCGTTTATCCGGTCATTTCAGTCATCATGTTGCTACTGTGTTACTTTATTCAAACGCCGAGTATTTTGTATATTGGCAGTTTTGTTATTGGTTATGCGGCTGCAGGTGGTGTTTTGCAGTTGGCAACTTCGACAACGATTAACTTTTTTCCGAATCACAAAGGCACTGCCACGTCACTGGTGATGATTGCTTCGAGCATTGCCAATTATGCGGTCCTTTCCGGGGCGGCCGGTTTAACCAAACTCTTTGGCGATGATGCCCCACGCATGATTATTTTGCTGAATGTTGCCATCACCATCTGCGGTATTGGTTTGGCGTTGATAGTTAAAGCACAGGAAAAACGGATACCGGCCTTGTCACAGGCACGCTAGGAAGGAAGAACAAAAATGGCGCAAAAAGATGAAATTGACGGACACACGGTGCTAGCTGGATTGTTAGCCCATCCAGCTGGTCATTCATTATCACCGGCAATGTACAATGCGATGTTTGAAGCCTTGGGATTGAATGATGTTTACTTGTCATTTGATGTGGATGTCCCGGAACTGGGGCATGCTTTGCAATCAATGCGTAGTTTGCACTTTTTAGGCGGAAATTTGTCGATGCCCCACAAACAGCGGGCGCTACCATTATTAGATAAGCTCTCTCCTGCTGCCAAGCTAGTCGGTGCGGTTAACACGATTGTCAATGATCATGGGGTGTTGATTGGTCATATAACGGATGGCACGGGATTCATGCAGGCGCTGACAAATGATGGAATCGATCTTCGGGGTGACAAGCTGACACTGGCTGGAGCAGGTGGGGCGGGAACTGCCATTGCGATTCAGGCGGCATTAGATGGTGTCCGTGAAATCGCTATCTTCAATCGCCGAGATGCTTCGTGGCAAAATGCCCAACGCAACGTGGCGGTGATCAATGACCAGACGTCCGCCCATGCTCAACTGTTTGCTCTGGATAATCATGCTGCATTAAAAGCTGCCATTGCTGACGCGGCGATTTATGTTGATGCAACGGCAGCAGGGATGAAGCCACTGGAAGACGTCAGTAACATACCTGATCCCACATGGCTAAACCCTGAAAAGATTGTCTTTGATACGGTTTACGTACCACGCGAAACTAAATTATTACGCATTGCCAAAAAAGCAGGCGTTAAACATGTTTACAACGGCATCAGTATGTTGATTAATCAAGGTGCTGCCGCGTTTAATTTGTGGACCGGCCTGCAGATGCCAGTTGAAACCATTCGTGAAACTATTTTCGGCGAGTCAGAGGCACCCTTGAAAAATACGGCTACTGCTTAAAAAGTGACCGGTTTGCACCTGAATACAAAGATGAGAACTGTTGATCATTTAAAGGTCGGCAGCTTTTTTATATCCACCTATCACTCACCCTAAAAGGACTAATCTTTCCAAAAGTTTTTACGAATGAATTAAGATGAAAGGTTGCTATCGATCTTACATTTAGTTAGTATATAGTTACTGAAAGGGAGGGTATTAAAATATGGCAAACCTTATTGGTAACAAGCGATGTTGGCGCTATCAGCTTTATCAGGATATCCTCCTGATGTGTTCGTGCAGGTGAGACATCGGCAAGTACCTTGCTTAACGGTGTCTGCAGGCAATCGTTTCAAAATTTTGCCGGTTCATGCGAGTCAATTGGCCGGGTTGGGAGGTGAACCTTGACAGAAGCACCACTTAAAATCGGGATTCTCAACGTGATGCACGACAAAGCCGATACCAAAACGCGGCTGCAACACGTTTTGAGCCACACCGATATCCCGGTTGAGTTGCATTTTTACTATCCCATGACCCATTACGCTGGTCGGGAAGTACCGGAAGCGGTGAGCTCGATTCTGGAGCCGCTGGATATTCACGAAGCGGCAACGATGGACGGGTTTATCATCACCGGCTCCCCGATTGAAACGCTGGAATTTGATCAGGTTCACTATATCGCCGAGGTGCGGACGCTGCTAAAGACATTAGGTCAGCATGTGCCCAACCAAATGTACCTGTGCTGGGGCGGGATGGTGGCACTGAATTACTTTTTCGGCGTCAGCAAGTTGATTCTTCCGCACAAGTTATTCGGCGTTTATCCGCAAACAATGCTTGAACCGCACCCATTTTTAAAGGGTTTGAAAGAAGGCTTTAAGTCCCCACATGCTCGGTATGCCGAGATGGATGTACGCGATATTCGCAACGATCCCCGCTTAACGATCAATGCGACAACAACGAAGGGGAAACTCTTCATGGTGACGGAACCGACTGACACCCAAACGTTTATCTTTTCGCATATTGAATATGACCGGTGGGGCTTGGATTCGGAATACAAGCGGGAAGTGGCCGCACACCCTGAGATTAGCTATAAACGGGCTAAACACTATTATCATCACAAGAACGATTATGACCATCCGAAGTTTAATTGGAAGAAAACGCAGCGAACGATTTTTGACAATTGGATTCGCCACATCGCGGATCATCGCAATGAAAACCGTTCGCCGATTATTTAGGGAGGCTTTATTATGGTGACAGCAGCAGATAATATTACAGGTTTAATTGGCAATACGCCGCTACTCAAGCTCAATCGCGTTGTACCTGAAGGCGCCGCGGATGTTTATGTTAAGCTGGAATTCTTTAATCCCGGTGGTTCAGTCAAGGACCGGATTGCCTTAGCGATGATTGAAGACGCTGAATATAAAGGCGTCTTGAAGCCAGGCGGCACCATTGTTGAGCCAACGTCCGGCAACACCGGTATTGGTCTGGCATTGGTTGCGGCGGCAAAAGGTTACCACCTCATCATTACCATGCCGGAAACAATGAGTGTTGAGCGGCGAGCATTGATGCGTGGCTACGGAGCCGAACTCATTTTGACGCCGGGTGCCGATGGAATGCCGGGAGCAATTAAAAAAGCAGAAGCATTAAGCAAGGAAAATGGTTACTTCTTGCCAATGCAATTTCAAAACCCCGCCAATCCAGACGTCCACGAACGCACGACCGGACAAGAGATCATTCGTTCATTTGATGGTGGCACGCCGGATGCTTTTGTAGCCGGCGTCGGCACAGGCGGAACACTTACCGGGGTTGGTCGAGCTTTGCGTAAGATCAATCCAGATGTACAAATCTATGCGCTGGAAGCAGCGGAGTCACCAATGCTAAAAGAAGGCCATGGCGGCAAGCACAAGATTCAAGGGATCTCAGCCGGCTTTATTCCAGATGTCTTAGATACGAACCTCTATCAAGACATCATTGAAGTCACCAGCGATCAAGCTATCGACATGGCTCGCCACGTCAGTCATGAAGAAGGCTTCCTACCAGGCATTTCTGCTGGCGCCAACATTTTCGGTGCGATTGAAATCGCCAAGAAACTCGGCAAAGGCAAGAGTGTCGCCACCGTAGCACCGGATAATGGTGAGCGGTATTTGTCGACAGATTTGTTTAAGTTTGATGATTAGTAAAACTATTAGTTATAGGTAAGCAAAATAGAAGCGGCGATCAATTGGGTCAGTTGATCGTCGCTTTTTGTCTTGAGAAAATGAGCGGCAGGGAAGATTGCGTGCGTCAACATTGAACAAGATTGTTATAATGGAATCTGTAAGTCTCCATGGTGCAATGGATAGCATAATGGTCCTCGAAACCACAGATCCGAGTTCGAATCTCGGTGGAGGCATTATTTAGCGTTTATTAGCGTACTTTAGAAATGAAAATGCCTTTATATCAGTGTTCTCATTGATTTAGCTCACCTTAGAAAGTGTCAGGATTACGTTAAGGGGGACAAAAAGGGGACACAACTTGCAAACACGAGATGGAGAAACCGGACTTTGTTAATTCTCGGTTTCGGTAAGATTCGTTATCTTAGCCCATGTCAATATTAACGCGCAAAGGAGTTGTGGTCAGCATGCAACCAGTCTTACTCGCAACGGTTCACCACCCCAATGTGTCTTTGCCGCAGTTAAAACAGGTTCTGGCAGTAGTTAGTGATAGTTTCTCGGCTGCCTATCTGACGGTTAGTACGATTACAGACCTTAAAGTTACCAAGTTACTGCAGACTTTTCCCAGCGTCCATGTTCGCGTCATTGAACCTCGTGGCGCGGCTGATGCGCGGCGGAGGGTACTTGATTTTGGATTGCGTCAGGTTCGTTACCACGCTTCTTTTTTTTACTGCGATTTTGATAAAGTGGTGACAGGGATCGAGGCAAATGTATCTGAGTTTAAGACCTTTATTGCCCAGCTTCGAGTTGATGATGGCTATCAGATTATTGGGCGAAGTTCAGAAAACATGCGGGGTTATCCGGCAACTTGGCGAGAAACCGAGGCAATTACGAATAAGGCGGCTTCTGAAGTGTTTGCCTTGCCTGATCTGGATATTACTGCTGGCTGTTGTGCGGTGAGTCGGATGGCTGCCAGATATATCTTGGCTAATTCGAATGGTTTGCTGACGGATACGGAATGGCCGTTAATCTGTAAGGCGGCGGGATTAACGATCACAGCCAAACGCGTTAACTTTTTACCGTATGTGCCGGCTTTAAACGCAGGTCGGGATGACGATAACTGGCACGGTTACACGAGCAGGTTGCGACTTGCATTGCAGGCGTTGCAATCGCTTGAAACAGATGGGACGGCTGATCTTAACCAACCAGTTTCAATTGGATGGCCATATAATGAAGATTAGTATCGATTGATAAGATATCTAAACGAACGCTAAAATGTGCCCTGTTTATCACTGTTAGCGTAGCAGTGATAGACAGAGCACATTTTTACGTCCGCTGATGTATTTGGCCAGATCCGACTGCAAGTGAACTAACTAGATGTTTCTGTTGAGTATGGTTGAATGTGGGCACTCTTCAAACTTTGAATGGCTTATGCCAAATTCGTTTCAAAATATGTCAAAGTTGAGAATGTCGTTGTTAGTTGATTATGCTATATTCTGCGGAATGGTAATTAAGAAAGGGCAACGCATTATTTCGTCTTTTTGTTGGTTGTAAAGTATTTAGCTATTTTTACTGCCAGCCAAGCAATCAGAAAAACAGCGATGAGACGAATGTAGGTTGCTGATGGTCCCACCCACGTGCTTATCATATAAGCAATCGGACTGAGAATGATAATCGTACAGAAAACGATCAACCAGTATTTCAAACTTAATGACTGAGCCTGTTTCACTTTTTCACCTCGCGTCTATTTAGCAAAAGTAATAGATATTCTTTTTGTATTCTTTTTGCTGCTATTTTTCCGCTGCTGCCAGTGCCTGCTTTAGATCGTCAATCAAGTCCTGCTGATCCTCCAAGCCAATTGCAATCCGGACATGTTGCGGTGTCAAACCAGAATCGGCGCGTTTGTCTTCCGGGAGCTTAAACCAAGGTAGTTTGACCAGACTGGAGATGGTACCAAGTGAGTCGGCAAAGTCGAAAATTTTGGTGCTGTTAACGAACTTTAAGGGATCAATGTTGTCGGCTAGTTTGATCGTTAAGAGTCCGCTGGCACCCGTGGTTTCTTTTTGGGCTAATGCGTAACCGGGATCGGTTTTAAGTCCGGGGTAGTAAACGTGGGCAACGTCTGGGTGCTGCGCTAGAAATTCGGCGACGGCTTGGGCGTTTGCAGTTTCACGATCAAGGCGAACGGAGAGGGTGGCAATGCCGCGGGTGACGAGGCTACAGTCAAGCGGGCTTAAAATGGCACCGATCGTGTTTTGCAGGAAAGCGAGCTTCTCGCTGAGGTCGGGGTGAGCGGAGACAACGAGGCCGGCAATGAGGTCACCGTGGCCGCCGAGGTATTTGGTGGCGCTGTGTAGAACAATGTCGGCACCGAGGTCAAGTGGCCGCTGGTAATAAGGGGTTAAGAACGTGTTGTCGACAATCGTTAGCAGATCATGGGTTTTGGCGAGGGCACTGATGGCCTTGACGCTGCTGACTTTGAGGAGCGGATTGGAAAAAGTCTCAAAGAAAATTGCTTTAGTTTCGGGGCGGATGGCGGCTTCCACCGCTGCCAGATCACGCGTATCCACCGGTGTAAAGGTCAGGCCGTGTTGAGAAAAATACTGGTTAATGAGGCGATCGGTGCCACTGTAGAGCGAATCACCAATAATGAAGTGACTGTGGTCGGGAAAAATCGCGAGCACCGTTGCAATCGCTGCAACGCCGCTGGAAAACGCAAAGCCGGCATCACCATTTTCTAGCGTAGCAATCTGACGTTCCAAGTATTCGCGGGTCGGGTTACCACTGCGCGCATAGTCCCAGTGGGTTTCCTGACCATCAGGAGCAAAGCGGAACATGGCACTTTGGTATACAGGTGGCACGATAGCACCGGCTTGGTCGACATTTAGTTGTGGTCCATGAACGAGTTTGGTATTGAATTGGGTCATTGAAACCCGACCTCCTTTAATGAATAGTGTTCTTTTATGTATGCCCGTCAATGAAACAGGTTGACGGGCAATGTTTGATGGCTGAATGGCATGATTACTTGGTGGTTAAATCGGTGCCAAAATATTTTTGCGACAGTTTTTTCAACGTGCCGTCTTTGCGTAGTTCTTGAATGCCCTTTGAAAGTGCGGCTTGTAGTTTAGGCGATTTTTTGCTGACCATGCCAGCTACTTCATCGGGTTTAACGACACTATCTTTGAGGGTTTGACTCTTTAAGCCCGCGGTTGAGTTATTTTTGGCAAAGGCATACCATGCAGCCGAGGCGTTGATGGTTCCGTCTGCCCGCTTTTCTTTCACAAGGCTAAGCGATACGGTAAAGTCGCCAGACGGGGTGATCTTAGCGCCGTATTTTTTGGCTAAAGCGGCATTGGGTGTACCGGTGCCTTCAACAAATGTTTTGCCTTTAATATCGGCAAGCGATTTGATGGTGGTGTTATCGCTGCGGGTTATTAAGGCATAACGCGAGTACATGTACGGAGTGGTGAAGTTGTAGACCTTTTTGCGTGCGGGCGTTTCACTAATATCATTCAGTACGAGATCAAATTTCTGGCTGCCTAATCCTGCAATCAGCGAATCCCATTGGGTGGGCACGAATTTTGCCTTAACCCCGATTTTCTTGGCTAAGGCTTTCCCCAGTTCCACTTCGAAGCCTTCAAGTTTGCCATCTTTGCGATAAGAAAATGGCGCATAAGTACCTTCAAGGCCGATGGTAAGCTCATTTTTGTTGATGAGTTCGGCGGTGACGTCACTGTTTTTTGACGTGTCAGATGACGTGCCGGTGCAAGCGGTGAGCGTGAAGGTTACCAAGGCCACAAGCGGCAACAGGAACCACAACTTTTTCTTTAACATAGCTTTCTTCCTTTCAAAATGGCGGATTATAATTGCGTGGTTTGTGCATTGGCATTGTAGCGTGATGTGAATTTTTCGAGATACCGCTGACCCCAAGCTAAGAAAGTGCAGACAATGGCATACAGAAGCGCAACGATTGAGTACATCAGTAATGGTTGGTAATTTTCCGCCGCGATTTGTTGGCTGACTTGAAACATTTCGACAATGGTGATCGAGGCAGCAAGGGATGTGTCTTTGATCAGGCTGATGAAACTATTTGACAGTGGCGGGATGGCCGTTCGTAGTGCTTGAGGAATAATGATTTCGCGCAGCACCAGTCGCCGCGGCAATCCAATTGCATAAGCCGCTTCCCATTGCCCGGAATCAATCGACAACAGCGAGGCGCGGATCGTTTCGGCACAATACGCCCCCGTGTTAAGCGAGAATGTTATAATTCCCGCGGCCACTGGATCTAGCTTGATACCATGCGGGAAAATACCCGGGATGATGAGGCTGGGTAAGCCGAAGAAAACGATGAATAACTGTACCAGCAAAGGCGTTGAGCGAAAGAGCCAAACGTAAAAAACGGCGATTCCTTTTGCGATTCGGATCAAAACACCTTTACG
The DNA here is from genome assembly GCF_055413445.1 of Lacticaseibacillus sp. 22. Classification (NCBI taxonomy): domain Bacteria; kingdom Bacillati; phylum Bacillota; class Bacilli; order Lactobacillales; family Lactobacillaceae; genus Lacticaseibacillus; species Lacticaseibacillus sp. 22. The sequence goes on from NZ_JBVAYD010000020.1 coordinate 52,548, forward strand.
AACCGATATGCGCGTCAATGCGGTTACAAGTGCGATGATCAGGCCGATCGCAAATGACACGAGTGCAATTGGAATGGTGTATTTAATGCCGGCTGCTATCATTTGCGGAACTGCATCGGTAATAATTTTCCACATAATGTTCCTCCCAAAATAACAATATATGCAGATGTTGATACTCAAGCGAATTCTTTAGTCGGGCAACCCGATATAGCATTTTGACTTCAAACTTCATTGAGGCCGAGGAGGGAACAAAAAATCCGCCCTTGCCTATTTAATAGACAAGGACGGATTCTTTCCGCGTTACCACCTTGATTAGTCGAAATGCTCGACTCGCTCTAAGTACGACACATCTTGATGTGTGATACTCTAACTCAGTAACGGGAGTGCCCGTCAGTTGCTTGCGGTCGCCGTTTGCAACTGAATGCTTTAAAAGACCATCTTCACCAGTTCCCGATCATTGTCTTTCACCAAAATGACAACTCGCTGAGGATCTTCGCCTGGGTACTCATCTTTTCGCTTCTAAGATATTGACATCACATTAGGCTAAAAAACAACTGTTGTCAATAGCCGGTGACAAATCGTAAGCTGTACAAGGTTGATATACGATGAGAACTGCTTTGACGAGGGCTTAGGCAAAAATGCGCTTTTCTCATTAAACGATGTACATCGGTGACGGCTACCCACTAGTCAGTTGACGGATGATCATCCAAAAAGGCGAACTTGGCAGATGGTTGATCCAAACTAAAGCATAAAGCCGTGGCACATTTTTAGGCCTAAAGTCCAGTGACTTTGTTTGTAAGATGCGGTATATTAATGTCGGAGTAGTTAAAAGGGATATTAATATTTTAGTGTTTAAGCGGAGGGTTAAGATGAAAAAGGCATGGGCGTTCGGCTTAGCTGCCATGCTTGGCTTGGGTGTATCAACGGTAATGGCTGATCAGGCATCGGCTTTTGCTGCATCAGCGCCGCCAACAGCAGCGGACACAACCACACAAAAGATTGATACTGACCAAAAGAATACGGACGATCAAACTTGTGTACAAGATGATATATCATCGGAAGCTAATCAAACGCCGGTGATTACCGTAGCAGAGACCAGCGAATCGGTTATCAATGACAGCTCGGCATCAAATTCCGGCAGTCAACAAGATGAGCAGGCATCGGAGAGCAGTCAAGTGTCTGAGAATTCCTCAGCCACGAGTAGCAGGGATGCGAACGCAACAACAGAAGCTGGGTCTAAAAAGACAGATGCCAAGAGTGAAGCATCTAGCAGTTCAGTACCTACAATTAAAACTGAGCAGGAGAGCAATAAAGGTTCCAACCAACCGAAGACGAAACATACTGCTGAAGAACAAGCTATGGTGGTAGCAGCGCAGGCAGCGACGCACGACAACATTCATGTGAAGATGGATCAGGGGGTTCAGGCTGTTACCCAGGGAACTGATGACTTCACGATTTCTGATAAGCCGCATAATACATTGGAGCGACTGTGGCAGGCGTTAATCGAATCCGTTGCACACCGGCAACAATGCCCAATCAGCTTTGAAAATCGGTTGATCATGACCACGCCGACGACTAATCTTGCCTTTATAAAAGATTCATTGACGCCGGTTAAGAAGCACATTAAGGCAACCTTTTCTGATGATATGCTGAAACGGATGCTTCAAAATGATTTTTTGAAACCGCTTCAGCTAACGTTTAAGGACGTTACCAAGACGCTTAACCAAATAATGTTAGTTCTTGTCATCATGCCAGATAGTTCAACTTCGCAAGAATAAAGAAGCTTTGAAGGATTATGATAGCAGGTAAAAGGCAGGTACCGAAGACTTAGAAGTGCAGTCTTCGGTACCTGCCTTTTTATGGATTTAGCGTTTGTAGACAATATCCGGTCATCAGCTTGGAATTAAGCTGGCTTTTGGGTTGATCGGATATCGTGTACTAGCTTAGTTTTGTTCAGCTTCGAGATGAGTTGCTGCGACTGCTCTGCGAACTTTGACGGCATGTGCGACGAGGCCAAGGACGAGACCCACACCAGCCGGCACGAGCCAGCCGAGACCCATTGCGGAAAATGGTAGAAAATGAAGCTGGAAGCTATGCAGTGCCAAGCCTAACGAACTTTGACTGACAATGGCGGGAAAAGCTGCAAACATGTCGAGCACAGCCGGAACGACGGTGAATGCTACAACGATTCGGTAAACCAGCGGATCGTGATGGAACGCTTTGCCAAAGACCGATAGTAAGATGAGAACCATTGAGAAAGGATATAGGAACATCAGCATTGGAACGGACCATGCAATGATTTGTTCAAGTCCGAAGTTGGCGGTTAAGAATGACAGAAAACTTGTCAATCCAAGCCAGACCTGATAGCTGACTTTAGGGAAATGCCGGTGGAAGTCCTGCGCGAATGCCGCGACCAAACCTACCGCGGTGGTCAAACAGGTCAGCGTTAGCAAGGTTGCCAAGACAGCGTGGCCAGCAGTACCAAAGTAGAACGTAACCACCTGATTAAAAGCAGTTCCCCCTTCAGCACTAAGCTTAAAGTGGGCCAGAGACATACTTCCTAAGACGATCAAGGCAACGTAGATTAACGCGATCCAACTCGTAGCCATGACCCCAGCCTTAGCCGTTGCTTTGGCGACATGATCATCGTTTTTCAAGCCTAAACCGCGAACCGCCGTTACGACAGTCACACCAAAGGCTAAGGCAGCAAGCGCGTCCATGGTATTGTAACCCTGCAGGAAGCCGCTCATGAAACTGCCGCCATTTTTGTATGCGGCCGTTACCGTTTGGGCAGCCGGATTCCCCATTGGATGTAAGAAACCGATGAAGAAGACGAAGAATAACAATAGTAAGAAGACGGGATTTAAGACTTTACCAACAGCTGTGGTGATTTTGCGTTCCTTGTATGACAGGAAAAAAGCAGCCCCAAAGAATAAAGCCGAAAAGACAAGCAAGCCGCCTTGTTGCCAGGCTTTTGGTAACATCGGTAAGACGCCGGTGGTGAAGGAAACAGTGGCAGTCCGCGGCGTGCCGAACATTGGCCCGATCGTGGCATGAATGAGCACCATGAACGCTAAGGCGAAAAAGCGGCCAAGTGGACGGCCAATATCATAGACACCTTCAGCATGCGTTGCGGCGATGGCCAAAACGCCTAGTAATGGTAATGCAACGGCGGTGACCAAAAATCCGAGCATTGCCGGGAACCAATTGGCCCCAGCCAGTTGCCCTAAATGTAACGGGAAAATTAAATTGCCGGCGCCAAAGAAAAGGCCAAACAAAAGCGATGCAATGACGACATAATCACGTGTTTTGAGTTTCTTTTCAGATAATTCCATTGAACTGCCTCCAATAAAAATGTTTTAAGTTGCGTAACGTTTAAAGCGTTTGTCATCGGTTTAATGTGACTAATGTCAGATTCCAATTGCATCACTTCCTTAATTGAGATACGTGAACGGTTCAAGCTTGTTCCCACAACGGAGATAGACGAAAAAAGCCGCCCTTAGCATTTGCTAAGGGCGACTTTGCGCGGTACCACCTTAATTCACCATAGCCAAAAATGGCCTAGTCTTCATCGCATACGGTCAAATGACGATATGCTAGCACTGTAATGGGTGCCCCCATGACACGTTACTGAAGGTTCGGTGTCCTGCTTGAAAGGGATATTCGCTATGCCCTGAATGCTTCCTCACACCAACCGAAGCTCGCTGAATCCATGAACACAACTACTTGTCTTTCGCGTTGCATTTGTATTTGATTTTCAGTCTAGCATGATTTGGTTTCATGTCAATCACTAATTGAAAATTAATTTTGAAAGCAAAATTGAAAAAAGGGCAAAAGTTGTGAAATATCAAAGATTTTGAAGCCTTGGGTGGGTAGAAATTTTTGGGTGATCGGAAAGGCGCAGGCAAAAAGATTTACAGAGTCCTAACTGCTACTCGGGTTAATTTCTGCCGAAAGTCCAAATGAGTCGTTTTAAAACAGATGAGTAAAACCGACTTTTCGATTAAACGATAACAAGCGTTAGATAATGCTTAAAATAGTATATTTCGTTTATTTAGTCGCCGTGAAGCTTTCTTAGGGACGATTATTTGTAAAAAATGAGTGATGGGTTAAGAAATACAACGTGATTGGGAACTGAGTTAACAAGTAAACGTATTCTTTGATTGCTCAAACACCATCATGTTATATTTAGGTCAGTAAGATAGATAGTAAACTATAGGCAAAGCAATACGGAGGGAATAAAGTAATGAAGAAAGTTAATTGTATTGCAGCGGGTATTTCCGCTTTGACGCTTGCTGGCATGATGCTCCCTGTTGGACAGGTTTTTGCTGCTGATCAAAGCAAGAAGTCAGTCGCAGAAATAAATGTTGAAGCTGGCGTTTTGACGCTTGAAAAGGTTCCGGACTTAAGGTTTGATAAAGTCAGTATCGCAGAGTTAGCAGGCGACACGGGCGTTACCAAGAATCTGATTGATAATTCAGTGTCAGACCAAGGCCCTGTTAAAACGAGTGGCGCTAATGCTGCTAATGCTGATGGCAATAACACCGGTGAGCTCACTATCACTGATTATCGTGGAAGTGGTCTGGGCTGGGAGCTGACAGCACAGGTTGGCGAAATGATTAACGGCGCTGGACAGAGCTTAGCAGGAAGCATTGTGCTTAAAGGTTCGACACCAGTTGTAGATGGAAGTACGCCTCAGAGTGTAAGCCCTGATACAGAAGTAATTTTACCTATCAATGGTGCGGCAGTCACAATTTGGAAAGCTGCAGCTAAACAGGGACAAGGGAAGAACACTTCAACATTTAAAGCTAACGGTGGTACGAAGATAGAACTAGCTTCCAACAAGACCGCTGTTGCTGGGCGTTACCAAGCTCCAATCACTTGGACCTTGTCCGATGCACCTAAGTAATTAAGCAACTATTTCTGGGGCAGCGGTCAATCGCTGCCCTTTTCATAACCGTGGGGATAAGATTATGAGAAAAAAACTTTTACTAGGTCTGCTGGCCTGCTTGAGCTTCCTGTGGTTTGGCACCCATCAGCAAGTGCATGCAGCTGAAGGCGCAGGTTTTACAATCAGCCCCGCATTACCGCAAAATCAGATTGATCAATCAACGTACTTCAATTTACTGGTAAAGCCGGGTAAAACCCAGCGGCTGCTCATTTATGTTAAAAATACGACGAAGACAGCTAAGAAACTTAAAGTCAGTCCGGTGAGTGCGTTTACGCAAACCAATGGCACGATTGGCTACTACCCCAATGATCACAAGGATGATACGGCTGAATATACGTTTTCACAATTAGCCGGTGAGCCTAAGACCATTGATCTAGCTGGGGATGCTCAGGTGCCGGTGACGTTTGATGTCAAGATTCCGGCAAAAGGCTTTACCGGTCAGATCCTCGGCAGTTTGTATGTTGAAGATCCAACGGTCCATAAAAGCGGCGGCGGAGGGATGGCGATTAACAACAAATTTGCCATGCTCATCGGGGTGGTTTTGCAAACTTCAACGACCGAAGTAGCACCCGATCTTAATCTCATGGCGGTTAAACCAGGGTCACAGGATAATCGAGCCGGGGTGTTGGCTACTATTCAAAACACCAAGCCACGTTTATTTGGCGACATGACAGTGGACGGTAAGGTTTATCGCCAAGGTTCAGATAAGCCATATTTAAGCCGAACGGAAAAGGGCTGGTCATTTGCCCCGAACTCACATTTTGATTACGCACTTCCTTCAAAAGAGGCACTTTCGCCGGGCACGTATACGCTAGATTTAACAGTCAAAGCGGTCGATAAAACCTGGCACTGGCGCCGCAACTTTACTATTACGCGTCAGCAATCTGAAGCCATTGAGCAGAAGCTGGGAAGGGAAGCACCGCAAAAGCCGTGGTTGTGGATTATCATTGCGGTCGTCCTGGCGTTAGTGATTCTCGTCTTGCTGTGGCTGGTTTGGCGGCAGCGACGCAAAGGGAGGGAGACTGATGAAACAAAAGAAAACTAACTTCTTGATGATGCTACTTTTGCTGGCACTGTTCATGATGGCGGGTACCGCAACTCAGAGCGTGCATGCCGAAGTTTCTGTGGCTCAAGTTGAACTCACCGGAGAAATGCCAGCCCTCAATCCTGAGCAACCCGCAGTTCCCGAGCCCGGGAAGCCACATCAACCTGAAGATAAGGGACAGCAGCCAAGACACTTAGCGGCCACTGACAAACGTTTACCGCAAACCGGTGATGCCGTGCAGGTGTGGTATGTCGTGATTGGGCTTGAAATTCTAATCATCGTTTTATTGTCCGCACTGCTCATACACGGCCGTTCACGGCGAGGAGGTCAAAAATGAAGAAGAAAATATTCATCATAACCTGCCTTGCCGTGATGATCAGCATGGTGCTTGGGCCGCTGCAGACCGTGATGGCGGAAACACCAAAATGGCCAAGCCCGGGATTAAACAACAAAGTGAATGTTTATCCTATACCGGGAGCGGGGACGTTCACTAGCATAAATGGCGTTTTTGACAAAATCGAAGGAAGCAATTCAGCTCCGATCAATGTTAATAATGATACAGTGGCGCTGGAATTGAATGCTGATAAGGACGCTCAGGTTGGGGCGATGTGGAGTAAAAAACCAATAGTCGATTTGACTAATAACTTTACGCTTGACCTGCAAGTATATTTTGGCAACAAGATTTTAAATGGTGCGGATGGACTTGCATTTGCACTAACAGGTACCAGACCTACGAACGCAGGAATTAACGGGGCTTCGCTTGGGGTTTGGGGCGGCGCAGATGGGAGCAGTGCAGCGACGATTGCTGCTCAAGGACTTCAAAACAGTTTTGTCGTTGTTGTTGACACACACAAAAGTGAGAATGATCCCGATGCGCTTTATCCAAATTTGCTTGAGAATCACCAGTATGTTGGCTCAGGTTATCCCGGAAAAACTGAGATGTACGGTATTCAAAATAATAAATCAAAGCTCAAATTCGGGGCGGCCCTGATGCCACCTAGTTATGTTAATCAAATTAAAAACAACATTTCGAATGACAAATGGCATCGTTTGTCAATTAGTTGGCAGGCTTATCCAGAAGGCGGAGGGGCTTTGACTTACAGTTTTAGTAATACAAGCAGCACGCCAGCCCAAACGATTACGCAAACCGTCAAATGGACGGAAACCGAAATGGACAATATCTTTGGCCAGAAAGTAAGACAAGTTTACCTTGGTTTTACGAGTGCATCCGGCCCTAAAGTCCTTATTGACTCATATATGGAACCGCATCTCATTACCATCAAAAGCCTAGCTGATTTCAATCAAATTAAAGGCGCCGTAACCCTTCAGCGTGGGACAGAGCCAGTAGTAGAGGACACATTGTTAAAAATCGGCGACAAGCTCACTTATCGTTACGTCATTGATGTTGCTAATCTGGAGGGTTCAGAATGGCCAGTTAATCAAATCATATTACCCAAAGGCAAATATTTTGACTATCTGAAGCCAGATGGGAAACCTGCCGTTGCGGGTGACAAATTGCCGGTTTCGATTACGGTAAATGGCCAAACCGTTCCGGCAGAAGCAACGGTGCAAAGCGATGGCAATTCAGCAGTAATGACCGATCTCGGGACATTGCCAAAACGGGCTGATAGCAAACTTGAATTTAGTTTGCCAGCGGTGGTTAAACAACACACATTGACCAGCAATTTGAAGGTTGATAATGATCCTACAGGTAGTGTCACAGGTGGTGCAACCACAGCGAAAACCTATACGTTTGTCAATACGGCTGATCAAAAGGACGGTAAGTTTATTAAATATGTCCTCGCAGGAGAACCGGGAGCTGTCACTTTGAAGAGTGTTCCGAGCTTTGTTTTTAAAAAATTTGTGAAGAAAGGCAGCGAAGATCCAACCAACGTAGATCCGACAGTTGCTGATTTTATTCAAGGCTTTCCAGGACAAGAGACTTTTCCAACAACGATTTCAGAACTTGATTTGTCCAAGTGGTTAAACACGCTTGATTCAGAGGCACCTTCTCAAGGAGCAACAGGTAAAATTCTCAGCGTCACTGACACAAGGCTGAATAAGCCGGGCTGGCATTTGCAAATGAGTTTATCACCATTCACATTAGAAGATGGCAGTTACGTCTTAGGCGACAACGGCAACGCAAACGGGGGTAAAGCAGAAATGGTTATCGCTGAGAATAAAGATGGTGAACAAAAGGTGACTGAAATTGCACGGGTAAAAGACGATGGAAACACTGTCACGGTAAAAAACATGCCTCCTGGCGGCAGTGATTGGTCACTCGGAACAGAGGCAATGCAAACGCAAGCCTTCATGTCGATTCAAAAGACGCCATCCGTTCGCACCGGGCTGTATCGTTCAACGGTAACCTGGACATTATCGGCTACTCCTATGCCTTAACAACTGAAAATGACATTGAAATGAACAGATAATGAGGATATGATGTGTGTATTCTATTGTTGTTGAAAACTGTCATTTGAGTTGAAAAGGGGTTCAGCTATGAAGAAAAATTCACCGAAGCTAGCACTTCTAGTAATCAGCATTGTAGCAGCAACACTTGCTGTCGTCTCTCAAGCACCCATTCACGTTTTAATTGCGAGTGTTAGTCACTTCGGTTAAGGCACCTTATCTCCTGGATCAAACGCTGAAGCCGCGGAGAAACGCAATGCGCTAATTTTAATTAAAGACCGTGTGATTAAGAGTTCAACCTCTT
>NZ_JBVAYD010000021.1:0-54292 GCF_055413445.1 Lacticaseibacillus sp. 22
GACAGTTCATAAGAGCGATCTGACATCTGCTGCAGCTTATCAGGATGCTTGAATAAGTCGACAAACTTAGCCGCCATGGCCTTGATATCATCAAATGGCACAACATAGCCATTTTCACCATCAACAATTAGCTCATTAGGGCCATAGTTCACATCATAAGTGACGCCAACGAGCCCATTGCTGATCGCTTCCATCAACGACAAGTTAAAGCCTTCCATCACCGACGCCAGCGCATACACTTGTCCTTCGCGTTGCACCGCGCCAACATCCTTTACATAATCATGCAGTTTAATCACGTCTTGCAGCTGATACTTCTCAATGGCGGCATTGATCTTGGTCATTGCCTCATCATTGTCGCGGTGATCGACGTACCCATAAACATCTAATGAGATATTAGGAACCTCTTTTTTAGCAATGCCAATCGCTTCGATAATATGATCAATTCGCTTTTCCGGTGCAACCCGGGCCGTGACAATCACTTTACCTTGCTGCCGGTCCGCCATAGCAATTTTTGGACGTGCAAACTGTTCATCCGGAATGACACCAACCGGAATTGTGAAGAGCTTGCTCTTGGGTTGAAAGCGCGTGCGCACGTCCCTTGTTTGCTTTTCTGTGGCGGAAATAATCGCATCATAATCATTAGCGTGAATCAAGCCATACTCATAAAAATTATTCATGACCGAGTGCATCGGATCTTGCGCGTCACCTGCATGTGAATTGTGTAAATGCAAGACAGTATAAGCCGGACGCCTCAAGTGCAGCAGTTGCCAGTCACCAAGATGCGATCGATCAACAATAAAGATATTGGCGCGTTTATTGTTCCAATATTGCTCATTCAAACGATTATAAAAATGAACTGTCAACTCGTCGATATCCGAAAAGAGATACACCGCTCCATTGTCTTCGGTCAGCCGCCAGCCGGTTTTAGTAAAAGTCTGTTTGGCATCATACTTGTTAAAGGTTTCAAGCACCGGCCGCCCGTCAACCTTATACCAGACCTCCGTGCCGACTTTATTATCAGGTGTATACCATTGCGACAAGGACAAGAAACCGCGAAAATCGTAAAAATCAACCCGGTACAGATTGCCGAAAGCATCGAATTGCTCAACCGAACTGACCCGTTCAGTTGGATCATCACGATAATAATTAATTCTTGCCACAAATTGTTGACCACGCAGCACAAGATAGCGAAATTGTTCCGGTTCTTTTTGGTAACTAAGCTGATCCAAGCCAAAGTCAATATCCTCGGCATGCAAAATCTTGGTTGGCACTTCTTCAGCAGCTTGGAAATAGTCAAACATCCCTAAAGTTTCGTCATCGCTGACACCGTTTGCCTGTAAATAATCGTGCAGTCGTGGGTTCCACTCACGAAAAATCATTTTGAACGGTTCACCGTGATCACGAAACAACCCAGCCCGTTTCAACTGGGCATGTTCAATTCCCGAGTTGCTTTGATTAAAACTGGAATTAATAAAAAATATCATCGTTCGGCACTCCTATCTAAGCGAAGAAAAAGATTTGGGACGGTGCTAAGTTGCGCTTCCCATTGTTTCCAGGCAGCATCGGCACTAAATGTTTGTGATTGTTGATAAGCTGCTTGAACCATTTCCGGCCACGTGCGTCCTGCTTCCGTGCTCGTCAACAATTTCACCAGACTGTCGGCAGCAGCTTTACTTTCACCTGTTGGTACCAGGTAACCATTGACACCATTTTCAACCAACAGTTTAGGCCCATATTTTACGTTGTATCCGATGACCGGTACGCCATAGCTCAATGCCTGAAGAATATTCATGCCAAACGCCTCAGATGATGAGACACTCAACATCGCGGCGGCGGTTCCAAGCGCTTTAGCGAGTTCGTCTTCTGATTGATAACCATGATAATGGATCGCGGTATCGACACCAAGTTCCTTACTATACGCAACCATGCTTTCATTTGTTGCTTCGTCAGAGACGTAACCATAAAAATCCAGATGCAAATCCGGAAGCTTTTTACGTGCTTTGGCAAATATTTTAATGGCTTCTTGTGGCTCTTTTTCCGGTGAGATGCGGCCGAGATAGACAATTTTATTGCGATCACGACTTTCAATCGACACTAAATCATGTGCTTCTGCAAAACTGTCAGGCACCACCATGACATGTTTAAAGTGGAAAAACTTTTCAATCTCTTGCTTTTGCTCGTCAGTGGCCACCATAATCCCGTCAAAATCATTGGCGTGCGTGGCAAACAGCGGCTTCAGATAATCGACATAGTTTCTTGAACCACCGACTTGTTCCGGATTGTGGGTATGAACGCTGTGCAGGTATTGCCACTTAGCGTTAGCGCCCGTCACTGCGGCCACCTCATTAATCAACGATGGGCGGTCATTTATTAACACACTTGGCTCGGCAGCCACGACTTCATTCATGAAGAAAACAAAGAGCTCACTTTCCGAATTGAACCGCCATGCCCGGCCTTTATAATCAAGCAGCTGATACATGGTATTCATGAGCGTCCCATTCACATTCATCCGGATAATCTCAAGCTTAGGAGCACCTTCTGGACTATAAAAAATCTGTGGTCCAAGCTGGCCATCAGGATGAAAATACTGCGTTGACGATTTAAAGCCACGCCGATCCCAAACATCTTTAGCCACGGTTGCGTTCATGTCATTGTAATATTCCAATGAACCCACCAAACCGACTGTCGCTGGCGCTACCAACGCCTTGCCTACGACTTTGCCATGATGGACAATCTGGGATTCATTAGCATCAACCCCGACGATATGATAATCAAACTTATCAATTACTTCGGTATAGCGAATATCAATATCACGCGGTTCTACAAAAGTCGCTTCCTGAAAATAATCATACATGTTCAAAACATCTGACTGGGTTAATTTAATGCGTTTTAAATCGTCAATTAACAAAGGATTATAGTTGCGCGTCAAAATTTTAGCAGGTACATCATGATCTTTGAAAAGTCGTAATCGTTGCGCTGCTGAAAACTCGGTTCCTGAGTTCATTGAAAAAATGTTTTCATTCACAAAATAGTTCACCAATAGTCCCCCATTTCTTAATGGTCGTACCTTGAGTCCAAGATACGTCCCTTATGCCTCTGGAAAATCACTTTCAAAAACCGGCGCATCTTCTGACGGGAACACCCCGGCTTGATCCAGTGCGGCCACGTTCTTTTGGGTTTCAGCATCGGCGGCAACTGGCTGACTAGCAGATAATTCTGATAGCCGCGCCACCTTAGCTTCAGAATCAGACAATGCCGTTTGCAGCTCCTGCTGGGTTTGCTTTGCCGCAGCTAAATCGGCCTGAGCATGCTTAAGATCCGTTTCGGCAATTTGAGTGGCAACGATTTGTTTACTTAACTCGTTTTGCAACGCTTCTTTCGCCGCTTGGGCTTTATCACGCTCGGACACCGCTGCTTCCAGATGACTGGACAAATCGGCAACTTGCGTCTGTAACAATTCATTTTGAGCCTTGAGTTCTTCATGCTGCTGATGCAAGGTCGAAAATTCGCTGACAACCTGCTGATCTTTTTCATGTTCGGCCAGGACAGCTTTATATTTAGCAGAAAGGTCTTTCAAATAAGCCGTCGTTTTTGTGCGATAAGTTTGCCATTGTTCGATTTGAGAAGCCAGGCGGGTGTTCATTTTTTGAAGGACGGCTATTTGCGTAATTAAGGTACTATTTTGTTTCTGCGCTTCGTAATAAGGCCCGCGGGTTAAGTTAGTGTTGTCTGTCGGCACATTCATTTGTGAAGCTGTGTTGGCATCGTCATCTGTGGCTGGTGCCTTTGCCTGAAGCTGGGATACACTTGCCCCTGCCGCAGCTTGTGTTTGTGTTGCCGATTCAGCTTGACTGGCTGTTGCTGCATCCGTATTATCAGTCACAACCGTTTTGGGATCTGCTAATGATTTTTTATCAGCTTTCTCGGCAGCAGGCTCGGCCGGCTCTGGTTGGGCTGGCATAGCGGCTGCTTGTGGCTGGCTTGCGATGGCTTTAGATGGGGTGGCTGGTTGCAGTTGCGCTGTTGAAGCTGGTTCATCTTTGACATAAACAGTCAGTTGATCATTGGCAAAATTTAATTCAGTCCCGCCAGAGATGTTCATGGACCAAGTACGGCCGCTGCCGGTTGCCGGTTTCAGAATTTCAGTGGCTAAAGAGGCTGCGCTGTTGAGTTGCTCAAGCTGTTCTGGCGACAAGGTTTTGCCCGTTGTAGGCTCGTCTTTTTGCTGATCGCCGGTATTTTCCTGCTGGAGTTCCTGATTTCCCCCGCCCAGTTTCTGCCGTTGCTGGTTTTCGCTCAGGCGTTCATTTAATGAGTTGAGCACATCCGGCGTCTCCGATTGCTCTTTTCGATTAAAAATTCCCATGTTGTCCTCCTCTGTAGATCATAAGTCGAATAAGAATCCTCTCACGCATATACTTAACTCGATCAATTTTTCGTGAGAATTATCAAAAGAACCTGTATTTGATTACTATCATCGTTAAAATCTCTAGAACTGCGGGCATCATTATACCTTAATCTTACAGGAACGTTCTGCGACTATGCTATTGATAAGCTGGGTTTCGCATTACTTTTCGCAGTCGCATCAAGTTGTCCCAAAGGTGATGCATTCAGATAGCTGCGGAGTTCGGCTAGCAAAGATGCATTGACATACACAAAAGAAATATTAGGTAGCGGTATACTGGTAGGATTCGTTAACGAGTTGGCCATTGCTTTTGCTTTAAGGTAAAGGCCTAAGTCGGTGTAAATAGGCGCTTCAAAGGCATAATAATCGCTAAACTCAGCGCTACCTGCAGGGGGACGGTAAAAACTCACGCCCATTGACGGCCCGCCATAAATTAAATTCGCCCGATGCCCATAATGTCCGTTACCAAGCGGCTCCGGGTTATCGGTCTCGTCATACCAGGCCATCACCATGTAATATGCGATCTCCTGATTAGACCGCATATGATCCGTAATGCCAGTGTTCGTACCGATGTTCTCCGTTGCGTGACTAACGGCTTCATGATTAAAATCTTCAACAATCGCCCGCACGCGTTGTTGTGCCCGACTTGTATCGCGTTCCGAAATTGTCAACGCCGACTGTCCGTTCAAAGCCCGCAATTCATTGACATATTGATGAAAGTAGCTGACAATCTCAGCCTCATCCGGTTTGAAGTTCGGATCATCTAGCAGATACTCATTTTTAACGCTTGGATAATTGGATGTTGAAGGAAAAAAAGATGATAGATTTTTCACCTTCAACATCTCCGAAGCACCCGGATTCGGTTTCGAGGTCAGACTACTGACAACTGTTACCCTCGCCATGTTTGCAATCAGCTGTTTCAGTTTTGGATCCATAAAACTAAAACGGATGAAATAAGTTCCTTCATAAGCCGGATTAACCGTACCTGTTACCGAAATATCTTCGAGCTGAACCGGCGCACCATCACTATTAGTAGCACTCACAAAATTGATGTCAGGTGTCCATGATGATTTTTTAGCTAACAAAGTGTCTTTTGTCTTGATTGCAGCCACTGTTTCTGAAGGTGTTGGCGGCAAGACGTCCCCGCCTATCTGCCGTTCATCAATTGCACTAGCTTGATTGGTCACGTTGACAGAAGAAAATTGCGCCACATCTTTTCCGGTTGGGGCATCAGTAAAAGCATACTGAACGAAATAGGTACCTACGATCGCTGGATGAACGGTTCCGATGACTTGAATAGCATCGATTGGTACTGCCTGTCCGTTCGAGTCATTGGCATTCAGAAAATTTTTTTCCGGTGTCCAAGAAGATTTTTGGGCGATGGTAACGGGTGCTGTTGCGATACTGGGCGACTGATTCGTATTTGGGTCAGCCGCAGTTAAATCGTGCTTTTCATTTTGATCACCTGACACCGGTTCCTTGGCTTCCGGCTCTGGGTTATTCGCAGTCGCCGTCTTCATGGTTTCCAAGGGCTGAACCGTTTTTTGCTGGGCGCCGTTAGCTTCGAAGCTATTAACCGGTGGTGATGAATCTTTGCTGCCGGAAGCTACTGAAGTGATGTCGGGAGAAGCACGATCCGATGCAGCTGAACTTGTGACTGTATGGGTTGCTGGCTGCTCTTCATTAGCCGTTGTGGAGGCAGTCACAGGATGTAGTGAGCTAAATGCGACCAAAACAGAAAAAGACAAAACAACCTCCGATGCCTTCATCCATTTTCCGCGAACTTTAGCTGTCTTGAATTTGCCATGGCGGTCCAACAACGCGGACTGCAATTGTTTCTGCCTCATCATCCATACCCTCCAAACTTCAGTGTCTTGAGTCCAATCGTTTTTGAAAGAACCATTGGGACAATTTTATGTAGAAAAGAGGCCAATCAACTTTGAAAATTGACCTCTTTTAGTCTTCAGAAAAAACGACTGACCAGCCTTATTGAATAACAGTGACCAATGCTTTGTTTTCAATTTGCTGGTTGGATTCAGGATCAGTAAAGCTGATGATAATTGGATAAACGCCTGGAATCCAAGGCTTTACTTCGCCTGACATGCGGAAATTTTCTAACGGAACCTGATGACCTGAAGAATCAGTTGCCTCAACAAGAAGTGCTTCTGGCTGGAAACTTTCATTTTTCTTCAGGGTCAGATTTTTGAGTTCAATTTTTGCATGCATATTTTTTACCTCGTCACGGTGACGTATACTTGTTGTTCAACAATTTCATTATTATTAGCGGCATTGGTGAAGTAGTACTTCAGGATATAAGTTCCCGGAATCGAGACGGTCACGCTTCCGTCGATAGAAAGATCAGAAATATCGACGGCCTTACCATCGCCGTCCGTGGCACTGACTAATGCCTCGCTAGGATCAAAGGATTGTTTAGCCCGAATGACAAGATTTTTGGTGACCAGTTTTCCTGCTTTTGAAGAGATCTTAGCAATGGTCCCAATCAAGTCGGAAATACCCGGTAATTGTGCAACCCCTTTGAGGACACCGGCAGCGTCAGGTAAGTTAAGTTTCACGCCTACTAACTGGAGCAACCAACCTGCAATACCGCCGATAATCCCACCGATTGCAGCACCGATTGGCGAACCAATCAAGCTGGCAATCGTGTCAGTCAGCGGCGTCACCCAACCAAGGAGGATAAATTCCAACGGGTTGACAATGGGCCCCAGTCCGAGGAACCCGGCCGCAACAACGATAACGCCGGCAATACCGAAGACGATCATGCCGATGGTGTAAGAAATCAGCCAGTTTGAGAGCGTGTGCCCGATAAGACCGCCAATGGTTGACCCTAATGCAACCCCACTGACAACGGCGTCAACTTTTCCATCTTTAGAAAGGCCTGGCGCCATGGTCGCACCGTAATAAGCACCAACTGTTGAGCCGACAATCCCGGTTAGCCAACCGGTAATCCCACCAACCCAACCAAGTTCAGCAGCGTTACCACCGTTAGCAATCCAACCAACGATCGGGATAATCCCGACAATTGAATCTAGAACCGTTGCCGGAACGCCAGCAATAAACCATGCCGCAAAGCCACCTACCGCCGTTGTGACGGTTCCATAAAACGCACTACCAACAGTTCCGCCGATCACGGATTCAATCAATTCACCCACTTGCCCAAGTCCGGTTAAATTAGGAATTAAACGAATTGGATTAATATTGGTAGCTAACCACGAAACCGCGTTCCATATAAAGTTGGTAATGCCACCTAAAACCCCGGTTAAGCTAAACCCAGTGTCCGCTTTAACCACTGATTGTGCGGAAGCGATTAACGTTGACCTTAACTGTTTAGCCACACTGTCTTGAGCCACTGAGATTGCTGATTGCATGGCTTTATAGGAATTTGTTGCTTCAAAGCGTGCCATATCCTGAGCAAAGGCCGATCCAAGCGAAGTGGCGAAAAAGGATGTGGCCAAAGACTGCGCAAGACTTGTGTTTGAAGCGGCAACAGCAGAGGATAGTGCCGTATTAAAGGCAGCAAATTCGGAATTTGTTGCATACGAGGACAAAGCAGCAATCATTTGCTTACCATCTTCGGTTTGGGCAAACGATGAAACCGCAGCCGCGCTTGCCAACGAACCTGCAAAAGCAGCAGATGATGCATCAGCCAAGAGTCGTTTGCCATAAGCAGTTGCCATGAATGATGAAGTTGCACTAGCATCGGCAGCGGATTTTGCCTCTGCAGTTGACGATAGCGATGACATCATTGATTGAAGTGCCGGATCACTAGCAACCGAAGCTTCAAAACTCGCCAATGATGCCAATGCACTACCTTCAGCTGTGGCATTAAAAGACGCGACCAGCGATTTTTGCAAGGCAACATCGGACGTGGCAACAGCTTCGGAAAGTTGCGCCTGAAACGCTTTTACTTTGGGATCGTTGCTAAGTGAAGTTGCGGCACTCAGGAAATTAACACCTGATGTAATTTTATTTGCTGCTTCGCTTAACGCAATCCTGCCTTGATCAGTTTTAGCAAATGACGTCAAGGCCGATTTAGCACTGGATAACGCAGCAGCGTCCAAAGCCAGTGAAGGAGCTGAAGATGCGGCATCACTCAATTCAAGCGGGGTCGCAGCCAGGCTCGATGCTGAGGTCTGGTTAACTTGATTTTCTAGAGGCTGAGCTAACGTGTTTGGCTTCACGATAACGCGGACATTCTTGCCAAGCTTTTCCTGCGTGTAAGGGTCAGTGTATTCGTATCGTAAATAATAGGTGCCCGGGATACCGGTATTAACCGTCCCAACAAGATTAATATCATCAGGACTCAGCACATTACCTTTACTATCAGTTCCACCAAGCAAAGCAACAGCTGGATCAAAGTGTTCTTTTGCCTGAACCTGAATATCTTGAGTCTGTAGCGACTGCTTGCTGTTCTGGTTCGTTTCTTTTGAAGTCGTGACCGAAGCGCTAGCAGGCGTAACGGTTGGTGCATACGTGGTGGCTGAGGAAGGTGACGATACAGCACTGGATGTAGTGACTGTCTGGTATATCTGAGTTGGTTCACGGCTGGCAACCGATTGAACGCCAGCCACTGACGCGATGGATTGTGGTTGCGCTGCTTGTGAGGCAGCTGGTGTTGCCGCCGAACTAGCTGCCACCACCGGCTTACTTACCGGCGCTTGACTCACCTGAGCATGTGCTGGTTCTTGTTGAGCAGCCGGCTTTTGTTCATGCGTTCCCACTTGATCAATCGCGGCTGCCACTCGAATCGTTTCCGGTGTGACTGAATCAGCCTTAACAGTTTTGCCCGATTCTAAGGCACCGGCACCGATGACCGTGACAATAAGCGATGATGCAAAGAGCCACCGTTTTCCTTTTTTCCAAGAGCGGAAATGTGTGCGCCTCATCTGAATCCGATTGGTATTATCAGGCCCACTTCCTTGATTGCTTTTCAAATTAAAACACCCCTTTTTCATCTACATCTGCATCATCTTGATGTCACCTTCACGAATTCCTAAAAATGACTCGATTAATCTTTAGTTGTATTAGCCAAACGCGTATCACCCAGAAAATCGCTTTTAGCCGGTTGTCTCTAGAATTGGTGAATTGACGATGCTCCTGTAGCAAAGATCAAACTTGTTACTTTGCGCAATATTTCCAAATCAAAAACCGTTCGACAATTTTTTGACTGGAGCATTTTCCAGCGCTCCTCTTTGTTAACGATCAAGTTGGCAAAAGTTTTCTTAGCAACACCCTAAGGCGCTGCACGGGTTGGATGTTGATTAGTCTTCATATTAATGGCTTCCTTTCAGTTAATTAATCTTCGCGATGCTTCTTTTTGCCCATGGCTGCTAGTGTCCCCATCAGTACAATACCTGCTAGTGCAAGCAAGGCAGCTTCTTCAGTTTCACCAGTTTGCGGAAGTGTGTGTCCACTTCCATCTTTAGTTTGCCCACTTCCGTTTTTAGCGATGATGTCAGCAGTTGTACCAGGATTGGTTTTATCCCCAACGCTGGTGTCAGTAGCAACTGTATGAACGGTGTTGTCCTGGCTGCCTGAGTTTGCACCTAGTTCAGAATGTCCTACGTCTTGGCTTTTTGGATTTTTAGACGTTCCGTCAACATCTTTAACACCCTTGGTATCCACATCGTGACTGGCAATCTGTTCGGCAAGATCACGATCAGTTTGTGCCCGGGTAGCAGCACTCTTGGCCTTATCCGCCGCCGCAGTCGCTGATGAAGCATATTGTGCAGCGTAGGAAAGTGCTTGAGCTGCTTTATTCGGATCAACATAATCGTGTGCAAGCTCTTGCGCAGCTTTACTGAGTGCCGCGAAGGAAGCAGCGTCTTTAGCCGCACTGGCAGCAATTTTCGCCGCGTTAATCGCGTCGGACTTCAAGTAAGCTAACGAAGAATTCTTAGGTTTACCATCAGCAAAACTTGCCGTTTCACTGGCCGCTTTAGCTGCAACTGAAGCAGCTAAGTCGGCTGCGGTCGTTGCGGCATGAGCCGTGCTTGCAAAATCGCTTTGAGTTGGTTTAGGCGCAGCATCGGAACCTGGCGTGTGCGCTGCAGCAGCTGTTTTAGCTTTATCAGCAGCTGATTTTGCCAAATCTGCAGAACTCTTCGCACCGGCAGCGGCACTGGACGCCCGTGAGTCGTCACCCGACTTCGCTGCATCCTTAGCTGCTGCGGCAGACTTGGCAGCGTCATCAGCAGCGGACTTCGCTAGATCTGCCGCGCTCTTGATTGCAGGATCTTCTGGATACTTCGTTGCGGCAGAACTTGCTTGATCGGCACTGGAGCTGGCTTGCTTGGCTGACTGGTCAGCTGCACTGGCATAACTTGATGCAGCATCGCCTTTAGCTTTTGCTTCAGCTTGGGCTTTGGCATCATCTTTAGCCTTCGCATCTCCAGCTGCCTTTGCTGCAGCAGAACTTGCCAGATCGGCTGAGCTCTTAGCACCGGCAGCGGCACTGGCTGCCCGTGAATCGTCACCTGACTTAGCTACATCCTTGGCTGCTGCCGCGGATTTGGCCGCGTCATCAGCAGCGGACTTCGCTAGGTCAGCCGCGCTCTTGATTGCAGGATCTTCTGGATACTTCGTTGCGGCAGAACCCGCTTGATCGGCACTGGAGCTGGCTTGCTTGGCTGACTGATCAGCTGCAGTAGCATAGCTTGAGGCTGCTTCACCTTTAGCTTTGGCGTCAGCTTGGGCTTTAGCATCATCCTTAGCCTTCGCATCACCAGCTGCTTTCGCTGCAGCAGAACTTGCCAAATCGGCTGAGCTCTTTGCACCGGCAGCGGCACTGGCTGCCCGTGAATCATCACCTGACTTCGCTGCATCCTTGGCTGCTGCCGCAGACTTAGCCGCGTCATCAGCAGCAGACTTCGCTAGGTCAGCTGAGCTCTTGATTGCAGGATCTTCTGGATACTTCGTTGCGGCAGAACCCGCTTGATCGGCACTGGAGCTGGCTTGCTTGGCTGACTGATCAGCTGCACTGGCATAACTCGAGGCTGCTTCACCCTTAGCTTTGGCGTCAGCTTGGGCTTTAGCATCATCCTTAGCCTTCGCATCTCCGGCCGCTTTCGTTGCGGCAGAGCTTGCTAAATCGGCAGAACTCTTCGCACCGGCAGCGGCACTGGCTGCCCGTGAATCGTCACCTGACTTCGCCGCATCCTTGGCTGCTGCCGCAGACTTAGCCGCGTCATCAGCAGCAGACTTCGCTAGGTCAGCTGAACTCTTGATTGCCGGATCTTCCGGATACTTCGTTGCCGCAGAACTCGCTTGATCGGCACTGGAGCTGGCTTGCTTGGCTGACTGATCAGCTGCACTGGCATAACTCGAGGCTGCTTCACCCTTAGCTTTTGCTGCTGCAATCACTTTTGCGGCAGCATCGCTAGCAACGGTTGCAGCTGACTTTGCTATTTCTGCTGCAGACTTCGCCGCGTCATCTTGACCGTCTAACGCCGCATACTTGGCATCATTGGAGGCGCTTGTTGCCGTTGAAGCAGCAGATCTTGAAAGACTGGTTGCTGCTACAATGCCAGCATCTTCAGGATAGTTTGCCCCAGCACTTTCAGCTAACTGAGCGCTTGAGTTTGCTAAACTTGCAGATTGAGCAGCATCAGTAGCATAGTTTGATGCTGCGACATTTTTTGCCTTGGCTGCATCGCTTGTTTTGGCAGCAGCGGTGCTGGCAACAATTGCTGCGCTCTTAGCTGTTGCTGCGGCAGAAGACGCTTTGGCATCATCGCCGCCTTGTGCAGCACTCTTAGCGTCAGTTGCAGCACTCTTGGCAATATCGGCTGCAGACGTAGCAACATCCGTATTGGCTTTGATGTTTGGATCATTAGGATACTTAGTAGCAACAGATACGGCACCATCAGCGCTGGAGCCCGCCTGACCAGCGGCCTTGACAGCGTCATCGGCAAAACTTGACGCAGCTGTTGCTTTTGCTTTAGCCGCGTCACTTGCTTGTGAAGCAGCCTGACTGGCAACTATCGCGGCACTCTTGGCGGTATCTGCAGCTTGTGAAGCTGTCACATCATCGCCGACTTGGGTGGCACGCTGAGCATCTGTAGCTGCACTCGAAGCCGTATCTGCCGCAGACTTAGCCAATTCAGTTACCGCCCCAATTGATGAGTCATTCGGGTACTTCGTTGCTGCTTTTCCAGCTACATTAGCACTGGAGCCCGCTTGACTGGCAGCCTTAGTTGCTTCATTGGCATAACTGCTTGCAGCCGTGCTTTTTGCTTTTGCAGCAGCGCTTGCCTTAGCAGCCGCTGTGCTGGCTTCGGTAGCTGCGGTTTTAGCATTAGAAGCAGCAACAGAAGCAGCAATATCATCACCGGTTCGAGCTGCACTTCTGGCTGCATCTGCAGCACTTGAAGCTTTAGCCGCTGCTGCAGATGCACTATCTGTTGCAGTTTGAATTTCTGGCTCATCCGGATATTTGGTTGCCGCAGAAGTAGCAACATCTGCACTTGAGCTTGCCTGACTAGCCGCTTGTGCAGCATCACCAGCAAAACTAGTTGCCGCCGCTTTCT
Source organism: Lacticaseibacillus sp. 22 (assembly GCF_055413445.1). NCBI lineage: Bacteria > Bacillati > Bacillota > Bacilli > Lactobacillales > Lactobacillaceae > Lacticaseibacillus > Lacticaseibacillus sp. 22. Next base: position 12,952 of record NZ_JBVAYD010000021.1, read on the forward strand.
TTGCGGCTGCGATACTATCTGCTGTTTTAAGTGCTGTTTTGGCAGCAGCTTCCGCTTGATCAGCGGCAGATTTGGCAATATCAGCGGCACTTGAGGCGATTGCGTCATCACCGCGAGCGGCAGCGTCTTTTGCCGTATCTGCTGCAAGCGATGCATCTTTTGCAGCTTGTTGGGCTACGGAACTGGCACGAGAAATTGTCGGATCATCAGGATATTGACTGCCCACTGCCGTTGCAACATCGGCACTGGAACTAGCTAAACTAGCTGATTTTACGGCACTGGCAGCATAGCTCTTAGCGTCTTTGTCATGAACCACAGCTAAGCTTGATGCCAAGTCAGCTGCAATACTTGCCTGACTAGCATGACTCTTAGCTTCGGCAGCGGCACTTGATGCAGCCGGAATGTCACCGCTTTGTGCAGCCGACTTAGCACTCTCTGCACTGTCTGAAGCCTCGTCAGCTGCTTGCTTAGCGACATTATTTGCACTCGTAATGGCTGTGTCACTTGGATATTTGACTGCAGCTGATTCAGCGATATCGCCGCTTGCTTTTGCCCGATCAGCGGCTTTGGTCGCATCACTGACAAGTCGATCACCTTGTGTTGCGATGTTGCCCGCCAAACGTTTTGAATCATCTGCAACGCTTGAGGCGATAGCTGCTTGACCCTTAGCCTGTAGTGCAGCGCTCATGGCGTCATCAGCTGTACTACTTGCAGCATCGGCGGCTGAGCTAGCAATTTTGGCAAAGTTTGAAGCCTGATTTGCAAAGGTCGAAGCTTGAGACATATTGCCAGCTACAATAGCGCTGTTAGCTTGGGAAGCAGCTTTGCTGGCAGCAAGATTGGCACTACTTGTTACCTTCGCCAGACTGACAGCAGAGCCGGCAGCAGCTGAGGCTTGAGTGGCATAGCTTGATGCTTGAATCGTTGCATCATTGGCAGTCTTTGCAAGGCTGGCCAGAGAATCATTGCCAGGGAACCGGCTGGCAGCACTTGAAGCAATTGCATTTTCAGACTTAGCCGTGTCAGAAGCAGCACTGGCAATAGCGCTGGCATTATTTGCAGTGGCGGAAGCTTCTTGAGCTACGACAGAAGCAGATAAAGCACTTTCGCTGGCCTGACTAGCTTTAGATGAAGCTTGATCATTGGCTGCGGAAACCGTATCCGCAATCTGTTTTGCACGATTATTTGCGCTTACGGCTTGGCTGGCTGCGGAGTCTGCTTTGTTTGCTTCACTTAATGCTTTACCGGCGGCATCATTTGCCTTGTCCGCGTATTCTGAAGCAATGTCAGCTGCAGCAGATGCCTGATTATTCAGGTTTTGGGCAGCCGTATGATCACCACGTTGACTGGCTGCCGTTGCCTGAGCAGCGGCTGTTTTGGCAGTGGCATTTGCTGAACTGACTTGATCGGCAAAGCTACTTGCCGCAGATGCATCAGCGCTAGCCGTCAAAGCATAACTCGCGGCAACACTATTAGCGTCTGAAGCAGCTTTGGCCAGTGATGCTAATGAGTTGTTTGACGGATAGTTACTTGCTTTAGCCGAGGCTTCTTGATAAGCAGAATCAGCAACACTACTTGCATTGCTGGCGATTGCGCTTGCATTGTTCGCAATCGCGGTTGCAGAGCTGGCAGTATAAGCAGTTGCACTGGCATCAGCTTTAGAAGCGACATCACGCGCCGTGGCAGCAGCACTAACGGCAACTTTTGCTTTTTCACTTGCCAAGTTTGCTTCGTTTAGTGCTTGATCTGCAGCCGAGTTTGCCTTGTCAGCCGCCGAAGAAGCTGTCACGCCTGCAATCGATGCTTGGTCCGCTAAACTTGAGGCATTGGAAAGGTCGCCAACATCAAGCGCAGTATTAGCTCTTGAAGCCGCAGAAGCAGCTTTACTGTTCGCTGCACTGGCAATCGCTGCATAACTACTTGCAGCAGATGCATCCGAGCTTGCTGATTTAGCTAAGTCAGCAGTTTCACTATTTGCAGAAGATGCCACAGTGGCAAGACTGGTTAGTGAAGGATTGCCAGGATAACGCGTTGCAATGTTTGAAGCATCTTGATAGCCGGATGCTGCGACACTACTTGCAGTGCTGGCGATAGCATTGGCCGAGTTTGCCTTAACAGAGGCTGTACTTGCCACGACCGACGCCGACCGCGCTGCATCGCTGGCTGCACTCGCTTTATCACTAGCCGCAGTATTGCCGCTGGTAATGGATGAAGCAAGACTCGAAGCCGCGGTGCTAGCTGCAACTGCAATGCTTGCAGCGTCATTGGCCGCAGAACTGGCTGCGTATGCCTCACTCAATGCTTTGGTAGCCGCATTTTTACCTTTGTCAGCGGCAGAAGAAGCCTCTGTAGCGGCCTTTGAAGCACTTGCTGCATATGACGAAGCTTCCGAAATATTGCCATTCACATAGGCACTATTTGCAAGGGATGCAGTTTCACTTGCAACGCCATTTGCTTGTGAAGCGGCAGTGGCATAACTACTTGCCAATGAGGCATCTTCAATTGCGCCTGCCGCATAACTGGAAGCCAAGCTAACCGCATTGCCAGCTGCTGTCGCTAGAGAGGCAACTGACTGATCCTTCGGGAAGCGTGTTGCAACACTAGCCGCAACGTCACCAGCAGACTTTGCTTTATTTGACGCAGCGACTGCAATTGACTTAGCCGAATTAGCCGTGATTGATGCAGCGCTTGCAACAACAGAGGCTGAAGTGGCAACACTAGAAGCTTTTTCGGCTGTATCGGATGTGGCTTTAGCAAGACTCCCGGCTAATTCAATCGCACTACTTGCAGCTTGTGAAGCAATCGCAGCAGTCGAATTAGCCTGATCTGCCTCTGTCGAAGCCTGATTAGCCAAACCGTTTGCTTGACTGGCAAGATCAGCTGCACTAGACGCAGCAGTCACAGCTTGTGCTTTAAAGCTCGATGCGGCTTGTAAATCACCACCGGCAATGGCACTGTTCGCCTGTGAAGCTGCCAAGCTCGCCGCTTTGTTTGCCGCGACTACTTTTTGAGCCAAACTGCTTGCGGCAGCGGCATCAGCTGCTGCACTTTTGGCAAATCCAGCGGTTGTGCTATTTGCACTTGAAGCCACTGCAGAAAGGCTGGTCAATGACGGATCTTTAGGATAGGTGGCGGTTAACGAAGCGGTTACATTGTTTGCTGAACTAGCCACACTGATGGCGGTACTTGCAACGGTGCTTGCATTATTAGCAACAGTTGAAGCAGATTTTGCCGCCACACTTGCTGCGCTTGCCTTGTCACTGGCGGCACTTGTTTCTTTAGTCGTGTCTGACGTCAACGTTGCAACCCGACCTTGTGCTGAAAGTGCGGCTTTGGAAGCTTCGTCAGCTGCGGACTTAGCTTGTAAGGCCTCGCTTTGCGCAAGACTTGCTGCCGCATTGGCATTGTCTGCTAGCGAACTAGCCAGACTTCCGGCATCTTTTGCCTGACTACCAAACTTTGCAGCTGCATCATTTTGCCCTGCTGCTAATGCTTCATTTGCTAAAGAGGCAGCACGTTTGGCACCTTCATTGGCAGAACTTGTTTGGCCTGCGTAACTACTTGCGGCAAAAGCGGCCGAACTGGCTTTTGCAGCGTAATCCGAAGCAACAGCTTGTGCGCTAGAAGCCGTTGTCGATAAAGCCGCCAACGAGCTGTCTTGTGGGAAACTACTTGCAGCACTAGAAGTTAGATTTTTAGCAGAAAGGGCTACGGCACTGGCATTACTTGCAATGGTGCTGGCATTGTTAGCAACAGTTGATGCAGTGCTTGCGACAACCGATGCTGACCGGGCAACGGTACTACCCACTCCCGCATCACCTGCTGCGGCAGACTTCAAGTTGCCAGCAATCCCTGCAGCAACAGTTGCTGCGTCAGAGGCAATGGCTGCCTGAGATTTTGCCTGCAATGCATAGGACATTGCTGAACTAGCAGCTGATTTTGTCTGGTTTGCCAAATCTGTCGCGTTCGAAGCTGCTGTTGATGCTTGCCCCGAGTACAAAGCAACGCCAGCGGTATCACCGGCATTGGCAGCGCTAGTTACTTTATTCGCTGCTTCCTGTGCTTGGGAATTTGCATCACTTACTCGAGTAGCAAGATCGCTAGCCTGGCTTGCAAAAGCGCTGGCAGACGTAGCAAAGCTTGAAGTTAAGCTAGCTGCCTGTCCTACTTTAACTGCCAAACTAGCAAGAGAAGCATTATCAGGGAATGAAGATGCAAAACCGGTAGCCGCAACATTGGCTGAGCTTGCAGTCGTGCTAGCTGTTTTGGCTATTGCACTAGCATTATTTGCTTCAGCCGAAGCCGACGTTGCTGCTGTATAAGCTAGGCTGGCGTTTTTACTGTCAGCTGCAGTGCTGCCGGTAGTCGTGCCTAAACTTGCGGAGAGTTTGGCTGCTTCACTTGCTGCCGAGGTGACAATTTTGGCATTTTCACTAGCTGCAAGTGCTGATGCTAATGCATTGGATGCTGCAGTACTCGTTTGGTCTGCTAGTTGACTTGCCAATGATGCAGCACTAGAAGCGATAGTAGCGTAGGAAGTGGCATCTGGTAAGTTCTTCGCGGCCAGAGCGCTATTAGTTTGCGCAACTGCTGAAATGACCGTATCATTTGCCGATTTTACTTTACCTGCTAAGTCACTTGCTTGTGAGTTGCTAGCAAAAGCAGATGCAGCGTAACTAGCGGTCATCGATGTTGCAGTCGAAGCGGTTGCAGAAAGTTTTGCAAGCGATTCGTTTGTTGGATAGGCACTTGCAGCTTTGTCAACCACGGCTTTGGCAGAAGTTGCGGTATCATTTGCAGCACTTGCTATGGCACTGGCGCTGTTGGCAACCGTCGATGCAAGGTTGGCTTTATCATACGCTTTGCTTCCTGTGTCCGCAGCCAGACTGGCATTGCTTTTTGCAGCTGCAGTGCTACTGGTTGAGCCAGCAATCGTTGCCGCTGATTTTGCCGCATTTAAAGCGTCCTCTGCTGCTGAAGAGGCAGCGTTTGCTTCAGATAGTGCTTTATCAGCGGCGGAGTTTGCAATCGGTGCTTGTTGACTGGCAGTTGCAGCAGCATCAGCAGCCTGCTTGGCAAGTGAGGTTGCTTCATCGGTTTTTCCTGCAGCGCTGGCAGCTTTGGCGGCGGCCGCTGCTGAAGACGCAGTTGCGTTGGCGGCATTGACAGTCGCGACTGCCTGTTTGGCAAAGGCAGCATCTGAGCTTGCAGCAACCGCATAACTTGAGGCTACTGCCGCTGCACTAGATGCAGTTTTTGAAAGATCTGCAAGTGATTGGTTGTCAGGGTTTGCTGTGGCAAGACTGGCAACTTGATCACTGGCACCATTAGCAGCACCACTTGCCGAGCTGGCGATACTGCTTGCGGAATTTGCCTTTGTTAATGCGCCACTGGCAGTAACAGCCGCACTGGCAGCAATAGCAGCATCGGAATCAGGATTGAGCGCGGACTTTACCGTTACCAGGAAATACGAAAATAGTGTCCCATTGAAAGGTCCAACTAAGGGTTTTGTCTGATTTGTATTAATACTGTATTGGACAGCGTAAACGCCTGGTGTTTTATACGAAGAGCCTGCGATCCAGATTGGAACATTCGCATCATTGGGTCTGCCAACTTGACTGGCGAGCATATCGCCGACCGTCCCGGCACTGTTTTGGAAGGTCAAGAAAGGTCCTAAAAGACCATCAGAGGCAAAAGGATTAAGTGGATGCGTATAGTCAATATTATTTGCCGCGGTACTACCCGTAATGACCCAATTAGGTGCAAGTGTAAAGGTTGCCAAACTACCATTACCAAATGCGGTAAAGTTTGAATCGACAACTTTATCAATGGAAGTATCTCCAGCAAAAATGGAAACATTGGGCGACGTAACTGTAGCTGTACCGCGAGGATTTGTTTTCGTAAAAACAACGGTGCTAGGTGTTCCCGCATCATCCACCACTGGCATCGCAGCAAGTGTTTTTGATACAACCACGTTTTTGGTATTGTTGTTTTCGGTTTCGGAACTTGCAGGTGCAGCAGCTTGAGTTACAGCAGTTGAAGTGGCACTACTAGTGGAACTGCTTGCTGCAACGGTAATACCGGCAGCTGCCGAAGTAGTCGCATTGCTGGACTGAACCGCTGCCTTAGCAACTGGCGCCGCACTTGATGGCGCTGCAGACGAAACGACTGAGTTTGTGCCAGAACTGCTCGCTTCAGTCTTGGCAACCGGTATTTCCGCGGACGCAACGGCTTGTTGTGTCTGCGGTTGCTTTTCTACCTTTGGCTGTGTTGTTGTGGTCGCAATAGCCGGCGTAGCATTAGTAACCGTTGCGGCGTCAGTGGCCGGAGTTGCGGTAGTTGCTGAACTTGAAGCTGTACTAGGTGCTGTTGGAGCAGTATGAATCGACGCTGCCGTTTGTGCACTGGCAGCATCAATCACCCGTTGATTGTCATTTGAATCGGCATGAACGGCCTGATTCCCGGAAAAGACAAATCCGGCACCACCGGCAAGAAACGTTAAGGTGCTAAAGGTGAAAAGCCAGTGTTTCCCAGCTTTATACATCTTGAAATTAGCCGTTTTAGTCGATGGTTTTTTCTTAATGAACTTTCCCATGTGTTCACCCCATTTAAAGAGAAAAAATAAACTAACGATACTTTGCTCATCATTTTTTGATGCTGGGTGCTGATAGCATCAACTGTCGCAAAAACTTTTTTGCCGGATTAGCAGTACTATGCCGACAAATGTTATAAGCTCGTTATTCCCTTGTCATCCCCCTTATGATTAAAAGTGATATTATTAACTCGAAGTACCAATTTTATGATAGGCATTAAAATGGTCCTCGAATTGATTCTAAATATATATCATGACGATTGTTATAACAAGCCCACACTTTTATTAAATTATTTTCTAAATAATGATAACCCCTTTATACCGGTCTTTAAAACGGTAACATTAGCTTTTGGCTTCGTACTAATAGGGTATTAAAATAACCATTATATCATTTTTTCTAAAATAGTTTATAATAAATCGAGTACAATTAAAGTTCACCAGTCTTAAACTTTTTTAGCATCTATAATGTTCTAATATAATAGTTTCAGGTTTATTTCCGCCTTTATAATCAACCGATTAACTCCTTCTACTTATTAAAGACTCTCTTGCTGTAAAATTTTCATTAAATATAAATTCAACTTTGTGATAGCCAAGGAAGAGGTAAACTAATAACGAACAAAAAGCCTGAATCCTTAACTTACGGGATTCAGGCTTATGCCAATTATCAAATCGATCATTTTTCTTAAAACGCTAACCAATATGTCATGCATCACGGTACTGCTTTTCTGTTAATTAATGATGCTTAACTCATGAATTGATACCAGCTTTCAATAACCTTAACGTCTCGCGATTGTCGCAACTGCTTAGCAACACTTGAAAATTGTTGGCTTATTAAGAACACGCTGGTACTCATTGTCTGCAACGCTTCTGCATCTGCGCCATCATGGACAATCGGTATAAGGTGAGATTGCATTTCAGGTAGTTGCACTAAGGCAGGAAAGATCTCACTTGAAACATCGACGTAAAGTTTGCGGTCGGTATGCACAAAATTGTTAACCAGCCACCAAACTAAGATCTCATTCATGTCTGTAAATAGTTTAATTGGTTCGCCCGCAGAATTGTTTAACCAATATTGTTGCGTCAACGGTAATCCGTTAACAACGGCGACACCGCTTCGATTTAGGATCAGTCCCTGAATGCTCGTTGTTTGAAAAAGCGGTTCAGTCAAGGTCATGCGTTGCAGATTGGGCATTTGCGCATAATAGTCCGATACGAATAAGCGCTCATGATCATCGTACTGATCTTCGCGCGTTAACCGACCATCTTTAAAATAGCTGATTTGCCGAACCCGCTTTTTCCTATCACGCTCGATTTTTAGCACAACTTGATTCTCGGCATCCATATATCGGGTGTTCTTGCTGCCAGGAACTGTTTTGGCCGTTAAGTGTGCTTGTAGCTGACTTGCCAAGTTGGCTTGGGGACTGATACCACTTCCACGATGATGCAGTTCATCATAAAAGTTATGATAGGACGTCGGCGCCAAAAATAGCTGCTTCTTGTCGCGGTAATTCAAGAATCGTGCCGTGGCATCAAGTTCAAGATCACCGGTTATAACAGCGGGACTGTGATGGTTAGTTTTGAAGAAGTTCATCATCACTTTGATCTTAGCCCATTGTTCATCCGGCATTTCTTCTGGCAACAAATCCAGATAAAGATAATCGCTTTTAGCGTCATCGAATCTAAGGTCATTCGTCCCATCCGCAATCACTTCATCCCCTGAAGGACTTTCTTGTTTCTTCCCAAAAAAGTTCATGAAGCTTTCCCCCACTCGTTTTGAAAATGTTTCTAGTACAATCGCAAGTAGAGTATCGCATAATCATTAAATTGGCAGCTATTATTTTGACCCGTTCACAGAAGATTTCCTTTTGGTGATGCTTAATAACTGCGACTCAATCCGCTTAAAATGCCGAATGTACCATGCCGTGGCTCAGCGCAAGCGACCTAAAAACGCCGTCAAAAACTGCAATTTCTGCTGTGCCTGCTTGAACACCTCTGACTGATACGTTGTCAGCACTTCTTCGCCAAAAGATCGGTGGGCAATATATTGGTCATACCGCAACTCAATCTGGATCGCGGTGACACCTTGCTGATGACCATAATAGCGGGTAATGTCACCGCCACGAAAAGGAAAATTGTCTTCAACCGTCCAACCATACGTCATGAACTGATCCGCTAACGCCAAGCGAAACCTTTTGCTAGATGTCCGATCATGATCATTGCCGAGAACAATCGTCTTGGGCTTCACGTTCGGATAATAAGGGTATTGGGCAAAGCTGTGTAAATCAACTAAATACGCATACCTAAATTCAGATTTTTTCTGGTTCAGCAAGGTCGTCAACATTTGACGATAAGGCCGATAATATGAGCAAACCCGCGCCTGTATTTGGGGAATCGTCAGCGGCTGTGCATACAGGTTATGATCAAACGTGTTACGCTGATAAACGGTTGCCGAGCGATAGTCATGCTGCGGATCATAAGTCACCGCCCGATTTGGATCAGCGACATACCGGTTAACATGATTGATTAAAGTCGTAAATCCGGCAGCAGGCAAAAAGTCATATAATTCCGGTAAAAACCAATCCGTGTTGGCTAAAACGGCATTTGGCAACAATGCTTTTTTCATCGCCACCGGTATCCACGTTCCGCTGTGAGGCAAACTAATCACGACTGGAGAATGTTGCTCCGAATTCAGCACGGTATATAATTGATTGCTAATATCCATCTACCTTGGCTCCTTCTAAAACAGTCCGATCATTTGACTGCCTTCACGTCTATAACAACCTCGCAGGTGCCATCATGACTACCACTACCGCATAAAAACAGCACCGAACAACCACGGTCCGATGCTGACTTTCTGTTTTGCTTGACGAGTGTCGCCCGCCAATTGAAGTTAAGATTCACGATGCCCTTCTTCAGGCAAAAGAATCGTCTGACTCTCCCCATCATCGTAGGCCATAACCGTATCCGGAAAACTGGGATCATATGGAAACGGCAAATCCACGGACATCTCGGTTTGTGCGCCTTCTTCGCTGAAATGAATCGTCAATTTGCCTTGATGGTTCTGAAGATCAAAACGCAACAGATTATTTAGCGGAACAACGCCTTGTAAGTTGCGATCAATGATGAGCCAAATACTGTCGATGATCTCGCCCGGCAGGTTTGAAATAACGCCAAAAGTCGCGAATCGACTATGATTTGCTGCAAACATATGCGACTCCTTTCTTCAGTCCTGCGTGGCAATATCCGCAAACTCGGCATCAACAAACTTTGCTAAAACCTTGGGATCAACGCCAACAGAACGACCGATTTTACCGGCTGACACAATGATTGACGACTGACTTTCGGCTTCTTGACTGATGTAAATCGGATACTTGTGGCGCTCATGAATGCCAATAGGTGTGTTGGCGCCGTGTTCGTACCCTGTCGTTTTCATGAGATCTTTCAGCGGTACCATGCCGACTTTGCGATTACCGGAAACCTTACTCAGCTTTTTATAATCAACATGCCGATCTAACGGCACAACGCCAATCACCGGTCCCGTCTTGTTCCCCGTTAGTACCAGGGTTTTATAAATCTGGTGTTCCGGAACATCAAGATGATCAACCGTCAACTGCGCCACATCGCCAACTTCTTCAGTCGGAAATTCATAAGGCACATAGGCAATACCCGCTTTGTCCAACATTTTTTCGACCAAGGTTTTATCTGTCTTATGATGTTTAGCCATTGCGATCCCTCCTTACGAAATTTCCATTCAGACGCTTTCACTTAAAAGTCTAGAACAAGGCTCGCGAAAATGCCACCATCATGCGCCGGTGTAAGACATTAACGTGAACATATCATAATCTTTGATCTTGTCGCGCCCATGCAAATCACTGAGCTCGATCAAAAAGGCTGTCCCGACTACGACACCGCCTAATTGCTCGACTAGACGGATTGTTGCTGCAATCGTGCCGCCAGTTGCCAGTAAGTCATCGCATACCAGTACCCGTTGTCTCGGTTTAATGGCGTCCTTGTGTAAGTAAAGTGTGGCCTCACCGTATTCAAGATCATAGCTGGCTTTAACGGTTGGCCGCGGTAATTTGCCTTTTTTACGTGCCGGTGCAAAGCCGATTCCCAGCTTATACGCCACAGGACAACCAACAATAAATCCGCGGGCTTCCGGGCCGACAATCATTTCGACCCCTTTGTCTTGGGCATAGGCGGCAATTTCGTCTGTCGCAGCCGCATAAGCTTTACCGTCAGCCATCAAAGGCGAAATATCGCGGAAAATAATCCCCGGTTCCGGAAAATCTTTCACACTGGCGATGTAATCTTTAAAATTGATGGTCATGATCCTACCTCACTGTCTGAATGCTCTGTCACCAACATCGTTTCAAGCTGAACCCGCGGCATGGTTTGCAGTTGGCGTGCAAGCGTTAAAAATGCCTCGCGCGCAACATAAGCTTTGGCGGTTTGCAATGGCTTTTTAGCCGGTGCCGTGACGGGAGAAATAAAAGCACCCTCTATTGTAACAAAATCAAGCTCGAAAAACACCTGAATCACCAAGATCACTTGATGGACAGTCAAATGGACGGCCTTGGCAATCGCCGGAATATGATGCTTGTCAAAGCCGGGATGTGCTTTTAGAAAATGCAGAACAGCACCAAATTCACTTCGCGTCGGCATTGCCACTAACCGACTGGGTGCACCATAAAACATGACCGTCACCGGCAGTTGAATGTGCTGCATAACCGTCACCAACTGGCCACGATCTTTAGGCAAGTCAACCAAAACCGCATCAGCCAGTGACGTTGTGACTTGCTCAGCTAGCATGGTCGGCCCACCAAACGAAAATTGATGTTCGAATTGTTGTTTGACCTTTGCATCAAAGAAGACGTAATTCCGTTGCGCCTTGAATTGGCTCCCATCAACTGTCGGCATCCGCCAGTCAACGACTTGAGGCTGCTTGACCGCATAATCCTTCAGCATGAGTTGTAAGCTGGTATTTCCTTGCCAGGTGTTCTGATCCAGTTGAACGGCTAATTTAATAGCTTGAGCCTCAGCTAATGTTGCCGCTGCAGACCCAAAACCAAACCCGATGACATTGACGCCTTGATCAATTTGAAATCTAAGATGGGCATTTTCCTTACCGATCGGCTTCACATTCTGAACCACTTGGGGACGCACGGAAAAAGTCGGTTCCGGATTACCTTGTCCAAATGGGGCTAGCTGGCGAATTAATTGATAATGCTCTAGCGTTAAGTCGCCAACTTCCAGACGCGCAGCAATCGGAAGCGCTGGCTTAGGCACGGTCTTGAGCATGGTGGCAGCGGCTGCTTCCATTTGCGCATGGATGGCTGATAGTTCAGCGGTTTTAGCCGTTAACCCAACTGCCATATGATGCCCGCCAAAATGAACCATTTTGTCCTCAGCCGGTTCCAGTGCGTTAAACAAGTGATACGCTGCAATCGAACGGCCAGAACCTTTTGCCGTGTCGCCATCATCGGCAATGTTCATAATCAAGGTTGGTTTACCGGTAGCCTCCACCACTTTACTGGCAACGATCCCAACAACTCCTTCATGCCATCCCTTACTGGCAAGCAGCAGCGTTTTAGCCGCTTGATTTTCCGGCGTCTGGGCCATGGTGAGAGCCTCTTGCGCAATTTTGCTGACCAACCCTTGCCGCTCCTGATTTAACTTGCCGACTTGTTGGGCCAAGTCGGCAGCGACATCCTCTTCAAAGGTAGTCAACAATGTCACCCCGGGATTCGCATCACCCATTCGTCCCAAAGCATTCAGCCGCGGACCAATCACAAAGCCAACCGTGGTTTCATTGACTGTGTCCGGTGCCACGCCGGCTTCTTTTAAAATGGCGGCGAGTCCGACGCGCGGTTGCGTTTGGATCATTTTCAATCCTAACTGGGCGATGATCCGATTCTCATCGGTTAGCTTAACCAAATCGGCAATCGTGCCTAATGCTGCCAGATCAATGCTCTCTAGCGGCGGCTCGCCAAGTAAGGCCGTTGCCACTTTGAAAGCAACACCTGCACCCGAAAGATCGCCAAACGGATAGTGCCCCTCAGGATGGCGGGGATGGACGACCGCTACGGCATGCGGAAGTGTTTCAGGCAACTCATGGTGATCCGTAACCACAACGTCCATGCCAGCTGCTTGGGCGGGATCAATGACATCTGCACCGGCAACCCCGTTATCGACTGTAATGACCAATTGCGTGCCGGTTTTTTGCAAGTAGGCGTAAACTTCCGCATTGGGTCCATAGCCGTCAGTAAACCGATCCGGAATAAAAACATCAGGCTCGGCACCTAGGCTTTGCAGGGTCTCCAACATGATCGAGCTGCTGGTTAAGCCATCAACGTCATAGTCACCATAAATCGTAATTTTTTGATTTTGCTCAATTGCTTCCAAAATCCTGGCAACCGCTTTATCCATATCGTGTAAGGCAAACGGATCGTGCAACCGACTAATGTCCGGGTGCACAAAGGCTTCATACTCTGCCTTGTCTTTGATGCCACGTTGCCACAACAAAGTCGCCAAAAACGGCGGGACTGCCAATGTCTGGCTCAATTGTTGTGTCGTTGCCGGATCTGGTTGTTCTGCAAGTTGCCATCGATACTGCGTCATATGTTTTCGTTCCTTTCTAACCGATTCAGTATACCAAACAAACCCGTTTGAATTAACCGCTTGCGCCAAGTTTTCGTCAACTTAGCAAAAGGGGCGGCCGTTTCCGCTAACCAACCCGTTCAGGTCATCAAAAGCGTGATATAATTAAGTTGTTAACAAGCCCAACTCCAGTCAGCGACTTCAAACAGGCAAGCAGTTAGTGCTGTATTGCCGTTATTAGACAAAGCGTTACCGTGTGATCTTAGTCCGCTTGACTGTGACCGGTCATGGTGGACTAGCTCTTTTTCGCGATAACGACTTAAGGAGGAAGTACCATGGCAAAATCTCAAGACCAATTCAATGAAAAGGCGGGCAAGAAGATTACAGTTTCCGATGAGGCTGTCGATAAGGCCGCCAAAAAAATTGAACAGGTCGGCTACGTAACCGAAAAAGACGTTCCGGAAATGATCGATCGCGATTATACGCGGGCATTGTCAAAAAAGGTTTCCGCTAAGCTGCACCAAGACAAAGACGATGACTATTTCTACGAGGAACCTTTTGATTATGAAAATGGCCGCATTGCCAACATCATCTGGGATATGGATAAAATCAAAACCCGTGAAGAAGCAATGAAGACCTTAGCAAATGAACTTGGCTTGACTGTTCCAAAGATTGTCATGCGCAAAGTCGATGAACAGGTTTTCTAAAGCAAATTCTAAAAAATCGGCGCTGTTTACCAGTGTCGATTTTTTATTTTAGTTTGCTTGTTTGCTAGCAGCAGTCTTTGTGTCCATGACATCAATTGCCTCCAAAAAGCACCTAACCAAGCCAGGTTGATTTTTTTAGTGTGACAACCATGCAGATACGTGCTAATTATGTGATAATGATGATAAAGAAAGGACGTGGAAGCCATGGCTGACCAACAAGTACTTGACGATTTTTTTGCGACGGCGAAAGCGGCATTGGATTTACCCGCTGTCACTTACGAGGATGCCTATCAACTTGGCAGCCCTGAACTGGCAGATGAACTTGCTGACCTGGTTAAAGCGGGCAAGAAAACTGCGACTTCAAGTGGGTTTGAGCTTTATACCATCGAGCAGGACCCATTACCGATAGCCGGCGTCTACAACATTATCCTTGATCGTCATGATCGACCAGTGGCGCTGACTTTCACGGATAATGTCTTTATCACGCCATTTGAAAAAGTCGATGCTGTCATTGCCAAACGCGAAGGTGAAGGCTCCCAGTCGTTAGCAAGTTGGCGCCGCGCCCATGAAGCCTTCTTCCGCCGTGAATATCAGGCAAATGGCCTTCAATTCGATCCCGAATCCTCGATGGTCGTTATCGAAGAATTTCATACCGTTTATCCGGTTGTTCAAACGAGGTGACAAGTATGCGGCTCAAACAACGAACAACATTAGCTGAAAAGAAAGTAACCGGAAAACTCGAAGACATTCCGCATCCGACACTAGATGCCACCATCTATGTCCTCGTTTTTGGTCTCACCGCAATCGGCGGGCTGGTCTCTTATGGCGCGTATCAACTGTTTAAGCCTGAACGCCAACTCGCCCACAAAGCAAAGGACATGGTTCAGGAGCATCGCAAAGACTGATAAAATCAGTAAATCAAAAACAGGCACCCAGTAGGCTGACTATTTTGCCTCTTGCGTGCCTGTTTTGTAACCACAAGTGGAATATTCACCATAAAATAACAATTTATTAGATGTAAAACTGCCTACATTTAAAGCTCATGTTGGCAAAATGTTGGCAAGAAATCGCTAATGATTAAAATTTCACCAGTCAAAACTTCTCGAGAGCGCTATTTACCGCGACTTTCTTCGTCGTTCATTTTAAGAATGCTCATAAACGCCTCTTGTGGAACCTCGACAGACCCAACCGCCTTCATCCGCTTCTTACCCGCTTTTTGCTTCTCGAGTAACTTGCGCTTCCGGGTGATATCGCCACCGTAACATTTGGCCAAGACGTTTTTACGATAAGCTTTAACCGTACTACGAGCGATAATTTTATTCCCGATAGCAGCCTGGATCGGGATTTCAAACTGCTGCCGCGGAATGGTGGTTTTCAGGCGCGCAACAATCGCTTTGCCGCGTTCAAAGGCGAAATCTTTATGAACAATGGTGCTTAATGCATCAACTGGATCACCATTCAGTAAAATGTCCATTTTAACCAGATCACTTTGCCGATACCCGATGATCTCATAATCAAGACTTGCATAGCCTTTGGTACTGCTTTTTAGATCATCAAAGAAATCGTAAATAATTTCGGACAATGGCAATTCGTAGATGACATTCACGCGATACTTATCTAAATAATCCATTGTCACAAATTCGCCCCGTTTACGTTGTGACAGCTCCATGACCGGTCCGACATAATCGTTAGGTACCATGATCGATGCTTTCACATAAGGTTCGCGGATCTCTTTAATCTCACTTGCATCGGGCATTTCAGCCGGGTTGTCGATCGTTTTTTCCGAACCATCTGTTAACGCTACCTGATAGTCCACGCTCGGTGCGGTCATGATCAAATCGAGACCGTAATCGCGTTCCAGCCGTTCCTGAACCACATCCATATGCAAGAGGCCCAAGAACCCACAACGGAACCCAAACCCGAGTGCCTGGGACGTTTCCGGCTCAAATTCAAGCGCAGCATCGTTGAGTTGCAACTTTTCCAATGCCTCGCGCAAGTCATTGAATTTCGCGTTATCTACTGGAAACAGGCCTGAATAGACCATTGGCGTGATTTTACGATACCCTTTCAGCGGGGCTGCTGCCGGGCGGTCTGCCAGCGTCACCGTGTCCCCCACGCGCGTATCCTGAATCGTCTTAATTGAGGCCGTGATATAACCGACATCCCCGACCATTAGAAAATCGCGTTTCACTGCTTTAGGTGACATCACGCCGACTTCAGTAACCTGAAACTGCTTGCCATTGCTCATCAGCTGGATCGTATCGCCGACCTTAACTTGTCCTTCTTTAACCCGAACATCAAGGACAACACCGCGATAATCATCATAAACGGAATCAAAGATCAACGCTTGCAACGGCGCGTTAACATCGCCAGAAGGAGCCGGAATGTCTGAGACGATGCGCTCAAGAATTTCAGGAACTCCCAAGCCGGTTTTACCACTGGCCAAAATGGCGTCAGAAGCGTCTAAGCCGATCATCTCTTCAATCTCTTCTTTAACAACATCAGGCTGGGCACTAGGCAAGTCAACCTTATTGATCACCGGAATGATTTCAAGGTCGTCATCAATCGCCAAGTACACATTAGCAAGCGTCTGAGCTTCAACACCTTGCGTGGCATCCACCACAAGCAAGGCCCCTTCACAGGCAGCAAGACTGCGACTAACTTCATAACTAAAATCGACATGCCCCGGCGTATCAATC
This sequence comes from Lacticaseibacillus sp. 22, assembly GCF_055413445.1. Classification (NCBI taxonomy): domain Bacteria; kingdom Bacillati; phylum Bacillota; class Bacilli; order Lactobacillales; family Lactobacillaceae; genus Lacticaseibacillus; species Lacticaseibacillus sp. 22. Next base: position 29,550 of record NZ_JBVAYD010000021.1, read on the forward strand.
AAATGGAAAATATACGTTTCGCCATTATTGGCTTTATAGTGCAGTTCGACCGCATTGAGCTTAATCGTAATCCCGCGTTCCCGCTCAAGTGCCATATCGTCCAGAACTTGCGCCTGCATATCCCGCTTGGCAATGGTGTCTGTCAACTCCAGAATGCGATCCGCAAGCGTGGATTTGCCATGATCAATATGGGCAATAATTGAAAAATTGCGGATATGCTTTTGCCGTTCCAGCATTTCTTCATGATTCATATAAATAGTGCCTACTTTCTAAGCGATCGTTTGGTTCTTATTATAGCAGAGCGTATCGGACACGGGTAGAAGCTGGTATTTAACGAATCAAGCGGTTAAGGCCTCATACACTTGCAAGCCTGGCTGCTTAAGTTGGCATCATTATAAGGTTCACCTAGACGCTGATACGTCAAAAGTGCTCACCACATTAAAAAAATCGGCCTTAACTTCTAAGACCGATTTTTCGATATTTGGACCAGTTTTGTGCAATTGATAGTGACTAGGCGTGTAACCTACTTACCGCCTTTAAACGCTTCTTTAACACGGTCAAACAGCGTCCCATTGTGTGGTGTGACATCTTCACCACTAGCTGCTGCAAATTGCATCAGAGCAGCTTTTTGCTTTTCGTTTAAGTGCTTAGGTGTTTGAATCTCAACGGTCACAATTTCATCACCGGTACCGTTACCGCGCAGCCGTGGAGCACCTTTACCGCGGAGTCTGAATTTGGTTTGACTTTGCGTGCCGGCTGGAATTTTTAACTCAACCGGTCCGTGAACCGTGTCAACTTTGATTTCATCACCCAAAGCTGCCTGAGCAAAACTTAACGGAATCGTCAGGTAGATCTCGGCGCCATCACGTTGATACTTCTTGCTTGGCGCGACTCGGAAAACGATGTATAAGTCCCCATATGGTCCGCCATTGGTTCCTGCTTCACCAGCTTGTTGCAAGCGCATTTGCTGACCGTCTTCAACACCGGCCGGAACTTTAACATCAATCGTATGCCGTTCCTGTTCGTGACCGGTACCATGGCAGGTTGGGCACTTTTCTTTAATTTCTTTACCGGTTCCACCGCAGACATCACAAACTTGGCGGGTCATCATTGCGCCAAATGCCGTATTGCGTTGTACCTGAATATAACCGCTACCATGACACTTGTGGCAGGTTACCGGACTGGTTCCCGGTTTGGCACCACTACCATGACAAGTATGACAAACAGCTTCACGATCATAGGAAATCTTGGTATCTTTTCCAAAAATCGCTTCTTCAAAAGTCAAATCCATCCGATACTGTAAGTCGGCTCCTTGCCGCGGTGCAGAAGGGTTCGCCTGTGCACCACCGCCAGCGCCGCCAAAGAATTGACTGAAAATGTCGTCAAAGCCGCCGAAACCGCCTTGACCGCCACCGAAGTCACTAAACCCGCCGGCTTGACCACCATTGCCGAATCCCTGCGGACCATCAGCAGACCCATATTGGTCATATGCGGCACGCTTTTGGGGATCAGACAGGACCTGATAGGCTTCGTTGACTTCCTTAAACTTTTGCTCGGCACCGGGTGCGTGATTAAGATCGGGATGATATTTTTTGGAAAGCTTGCGAAACGCTTTACGAATTGTATCATCATCGGCATCCCGGCTCACACCGAGCGTCTCATAATAATCTTTCTGATCCGCCATAGTTCCTCCTCGATTCAGATCGTGACTGAAAATGCCAACTTAGCATAGCATAATTCAAACAAAAAGCCAAAACCGCGCCGCGGCTTCGGCTTTTTGCTAATGAACTGATGCCTTATTTCTTATCGTCGTCGGAAACATCCTTGTAGTCACCATTAATGGTGTCATCATCCGACTTCTTGTCATCAGCCGTACCTTGGGCTGCGCCACTCGTTGCGCCACCCTGGGCTTGTTGATTCTTTTGGGCATTTTCATACAACTTAACGGTCATATCCTGAACCAGCTTGTTCAAGTCGTCCCGCTTTTGCTTCATGTCATCAAGATTGTTTTCCTGTTGCGCTTTCTTCAGTGCTTCTTGCGCATCCTTGACTTTCTTGACATCCTCTTCCGGAACCTTGCCGTCAACATCTTTCAGGGTCTTATCTGTCTGGAAGAGTAATTGGTCGACATCGTTCTTCAAATCGACTTCTTCTTTGCGCTTCTCGTCGGCTTCAGCATTTTCTTCAGCTTCCTTCTTCATGCGCTCGATTTCTTCGTCAGACAAGCCGCTGGAACTCTTGATCGTGATGTTTTGTGACTTGCCAGTACCAAGGTCCTTTGCCGATACCTGAACGATCCCGTTCTTATCAATGTCAAACTTGACTTCGATTTGCGGAACGCCACGTGGTGCTGGCGGAATGTCGGTCAATTCAAAGCGGCCAAGTGTCTTGTCATCTGCCGCCATTGGACGTTCACCTTGAAGCACGTGAATATCGACAGCTGGTTGATTGTCCGCAGCAGTTGAGAATACCTGACTCTTAGAAGTTGGAATGGTGGTGTTGCGGTCGATCAGCTTGGTGAAGACACCGCCCATGGTTTCAATCCCTAATGACAGCGGCGTAACATCCAGCAAAACAACATCCTTCACGTCACCGGAAATGACACCACCCTGAACGGCAGCACCTAGCGCAACCGCTTCGTCTGGGTTGATGCTGTGGTCCGGATCTTTGCCAGTCCATTCCTTAACTGCTTGTTGAACAGCAGGGATCCGTGTTGAACCACCATTTAAGATTACTTTGTCAATATCTGCATTCGTCAATTTAGCATCTTTCAGCGCATTTTCAACTGGCACCTTGGTCTTAGCAACCAAGTCGGCGGTCATTTCGTCAAATTGTGCACGGGTTAAAGTGCGTTCCAAGTGCAATGGGCCGTTGGGGCCGGCAGAAATAAATGGCAAGCTGATTTGCGTCTGGGTCACACCGGAAAGATCCTTCTTAGCTTTTTCGGCTGCATCCTTCAGGCGTTGCATTGCCATTTTGTCTTTAGACAGGTCAATGTTGTTATCCTTTTTGAATTCGGAAACAAGCCAGTCGATGATCTTGTTATCAAAATCATCCCCGCCTAAATGAGTATCGCCATTGGTTGACAGCACTTCGAAGACACCATCACCTAACTGCAGGATGGAAACATCAAATGTCCCGCCGCCAAGGTCGTAAACCAAAATCTTTTCGTCTTTGTCGCCTTTATCCAGACCATAAGCCAAGGCTGACGCGGTTGGTTCGTTGATAATCCGTTGAACATTCAAACCAGCGATCTTACCGGCATCCTTGGTTGCCTGACGCTGACTGTCGTTAAAGTAAGCCGGAACTGTGATAACCGCATCTTTAACCGGTTCGCCCAGATAGTCTTCAGAAAATTTCTTGATGTACTGTAGAATCATCGCTGAAATTTCTTGCGGGGTGTATTCTTTATCGCCAACCTTAACTTTATAGTTAGCTTCGCCCATGTGACGCTTAATTGACACGATGGTATCCGGATTAGTGATCGCCTGGCGTTTTGCCACTTCACCAACTTGGATTTCACCATCTTTAAATGCGACAACAGATGGCGTGGTGCGATTGCCTTCCGGGTTGGTGATGATTTTTGGCTGATTGCCTTCCAAAACCGCAACTGCAGAGTTGGTGGTTCCTAAGTCAATACCAATAACTTTACTCATATTTTTATACCTTCTTTATTTCAGATTAATTATTTAGCGACAACGACCATAGCAGGGCGCAGAACCCGATCCTTGAGATAATACCCTTTTTGTAACACCTGCGCGACCGTGTCAGCGGGATGTTTGTCGTCCGCCGCCACGGTTTGTACTGCCTGTTGGGTATTCGGATCAAACTTGTCGCCAGCACCATCAATCGCAGTGATGCCATTTTCCTTCAAGGCGCGTTCCAGATGATCGTAAACCATCTGCACACCTTTTTTGAGTGAGGCCGCACTGTCATCTTTGGCTTCGGTTGCAAGCGCACGCTCTAGATTGTCAACTACCGGCAAAATCGCCTTGGCTAACTTCTGGCCGTCATATTTCAACATTTTTTGCTGCTCTTTTTCGAACCGCGCATTCATGTTTTGAATCTCTGCAGCTGCGCGCAAATACTTGTCTTCGAATGCATCACGCTCTTGCTTCAGTTGTTCACCATCATGCTTGCTGGTTTTCAATTGCTCATTAAGATCAGCAATGCTTTCCTGCAGAATTTCTTCTTTTAGCGAAGTCTCTGGCGTGTCAGCAGCGTGCTTGGCGTCTTTGGCGGTATCTGCAGCAGTCTGCTTTGCTTTTTGTTCTGCCATGGTATCCTCCCTTTTAACCACATCTATTCGCGCAATTGGTTCACGTTAACAGATGCTTGTTATCATCTATCATTGATCAAAGTTGGCGTAATAGTCCGTCAACCGTTTAGCCAGCTCCTCTCGGAAAACATCCAACAGTCCGATCATCTTGGAATACGGCATCTGGGTTGGCCCTAATAGGGCAATCATTCCCGTGCCGTGGTCACCGACATCATAACTGGCGGTAATCAAGCTGAGATTGGCCAGATCAATTGGCTTTAACTCCGGGCCTAGACGAACCGTAACCGGCGTTTGGCGAACCGGTCCGCCAAGCAGTTCAGTAAGATCACCATGATCAGCATCAATCAAGGACATAATCTTTTTCAACTCGTGAATATCCGAGTCGCCGAGATAGTCCATTAAATTTAAGCGGCCACCCACATAGAAACGCTCTGAAGCGGCGGACTTTAAGACATTACCGAAGATATCCAGGAAGCCTTCAGGACTGGTCAGATACTGCATCAGCATCGACGGAACATCAGTCTTTAGCCGCTGAGCAACTTGAATAAGCGGCAAACCGACCAGCTGATCATTGACAATGCGAATCGCCTTTTCCAGCTCGTCAGATGAGATGCTTTCAGGAACGGTGAAAACCTGATTTTCAACATTGCCGTTGTTCGTCACTAAAATCGCCATAACCTGGTGATTGCCCAACGGTACAAGGCGAAATCCGGTCAATTTAATGTTATTCACTTCTGGCCCTAAGCTGATCGCCGTGTAACTGGTCAGATTGGATAAAATCTGCGCACTTTGCGCCACAATTTCATCCATCTTATTGTAGCGTTGACCGAATGCTTGCTTGATCGTGGCTAGTTCACGGTGGGAAACACGCACTGGCTCGACCAGATGATCAAGATAGTAGCGATAGCCTTGAGTCGAGGGTACTCGACCGGAACTGCTATGAGTCTTGGTGATCAAACCGGCGTCTTCCAGCGATGCCATATCATTGCGGATCGTGGCGGAACTGACATGAACCGGCAGTTCCTGCATTAACGTCTTGGAACCGACCGGCTGCCCACTTTCAGTAAACAGGCGGATGATTTCTTTTAAGACGAGCAATTGCCGTTTCGTCAACATTTTCTCACCTCACCTTTAGCACTCGTTTTACACGAGTGCTAATACACTGAATAATATACCAAGCGCCGTTAGCAAAGTCAAGGTAGGATTGCTAAAATGTTGCATCAAACAGCCAACTACGGTTAGATTTTTGGTCATATCCGAAGCATGATTCATCATTAGACCAGTGGCTCATCAAGTAGGAATTGTTGGAAAACCTCATTTCCCAAAAACTTACCGCGATTCGTCAGTCGAATATAACCATTTTGGCGCTCGATTAACCCTTGGCTTTCCAGCTCCGGAACCGTCTCGCCATAAACTGCATCGACCGTCATATGATAGCGGCTATAAAAACGATCTTCATTGACGCCTGCCATGGTGCGTAAGCCAAGGAACATTTCTTCCTCAATTTGCTCAGAAACCGGTACTAAATGATGGGCCAGAACCGGTAAATGGTCGGCATGCAACGGTGCCAGATACTGTTTGATCGGCCCATAATTATGATACCGGTCACGACCAAGATAGCCAAATGCGCCTGCCCCGAAGCCAAAATATTTATCATTTTGCCAATAAAGTAGATTGTGGCGACATTGGTACCCTGTTTTGGCAAAATTACTAATTTCATATTGATGCCGTCCGTGAGCTTCCATTAAATCAATGGCATCTTGGTACATATCAGCTTCAACGTCTTGCGTCGGCAACCGCAGCTTCCCTTGACGCATCAGATTATAAAAAATCGTCTTGCGCTCCAGGATCAATGAATAGGTCGAGTAATGTGGCAAGTCCAATGCCAAAGCTTTTTGAAGGCTGTTCAAAAAGTCATCGCGGCTTTGATCTGGCAGGCGGAAAATCAAATCAATCGACAAGTTGTCAAACCCGACTTTTCTAGCATTGCCGATCGCCGTATAAACATCCTTCGCTCGGTGAATCCGACCAATGCGCTTCAAGACATCATCATTAAACGACTGCACGCCAATCGACAGCCGGTTAACCCCAAAGTCGTATAAGACCTGTAACTTGTCGGTGGTCAGTAAGTCATTGGGATTGGCTTCAAAGGTAAATTCACCGTGATCAAAATGAAGAATATCGCGAATACCTTGGCACAAAACGGCAAGCTGTTGCGGTGTCAGCGTTGTTGGGGTGCCACCGCCAACATAAACCGTTTCAATTTTTTCTTCTGGATGCTCTGCCATCACCATGCGCATTTCTTTGAGCAACATGGCGACATAATCATCGACCGGCTGACCTTCAATAAACACCTTATTAAAATCGCAATAGTAACAAATATGCTCGCAAAACGGTATGTGGATATATGCGCCTGCCATGTTAATCCTTCCTCACCCGAAAATATTGGCGAACGGTTTGTTCATCTGTCTTTAACTGCGCAATCAAAGCATCGGCACCGGCAAACTTGACCTCACCGCGTAAGTAGTGGTACCAACGGACTTGAACCGTTTTACCATAGATCATCTGGTTAAAATCAAGCAGGTTAATTTCAAGCGTTACCGCCCGATCATCTCCAAATGTGACATTGCGGCCAATTGAAGCCATTCCTAAGTACCAAGTATCATCAACTTTGACGGTCACGGCATAGATGCCAATACCCGGAAGCCGTTGTTGCCCCAAAGTGGCTAAATTGATCGTCGGGAAGCCAAGTAAACGGCCGCGTGCTTCACCATGAACCACTTTGCCAGTTGTCAGATAGACATAGCCCAGTAACTCGTTGGCTGTGTCAATGTCACCACGGTCTAAGGCATCTCGAATACGGGTCGAACTGATCTTCTTGCCGTCCTCAGCCAGCTTAGGGACACTGACGACTTCAAAGCGACCGCGCGCATATTCCGGCAATAATGCCATATTGGCCACAGCGCGTTTGCCATACGTATAGTCAAAACCGGCCACAACCGCAGCCGCTTTTAGCCCGACCAAATAATCATCAACAAATGCTTGCGGCGATAAAGCAGCAAATGCTGGTGTAAAGTGGACAAAATACAATAGATCCACGCCAAATTGCTGCATTAAGGCAATTTTTTCTTCGCGTGTCGATAAATACCGAATCGCCGTTTTGGCAACGCCACGGTACACGATCGCCGGATGCATGTCAAATGTCATCACAGCAAGTGGCAGTTTTTTTTCAAGGGCAACTTGTTTACCCGCTTGAATCACCGCTTGATGGCCACGATGGACCCCGTCAAAGAAGCCCAATGTTAGGACAATGGGCTGCGGTGGTGCCGCTGATGCCTGCAGTGGCGGTTGAATATCAATGACTTTCATTCAAATATCACTCATTCTTTTCATTCGTTAAAAACATAATATCGGGTCGATACTGTTGATGATCCAAGCGATAAATCGCTTTTAAAACCCCTGCATAATGCAGCCGAATCCGTGGGGCTTGCAATTTAAGCGTTAAAAACCGACCATGCGTCACATCTTCGTATTGCTCCGGCGTCAAATCTACTTGCGGTAACGCCGCAAATGCGATGTCAATCGGTTGAATAACAGCAGACAGTGTCCCGATTTTTGCGTGTTGTTCCAGATCCGCAAGACTCACTGCCTGTGCGAGGGTAAAGCCGCCACTTTTAATCCGCGTCAACTGACTCATCACGGCAGCGACTCCCAGCGTGCGGCCAACATCAACGGCTAAAGTACGAATGTAGGTCCCTTTTGAAACCGCAGCCTCAAATTTAAATCGCTGCGTTCCTTTTTCCGAATCGAATACTGGCTCACTGGTTCGTTTGAATTGCTTAACCGTTACTTGTCGTTTTGGCCGGTCAACGGTTACCCCTGCTCGGGCATATTCGTACAACCGTTTGCCATTAACTTTGACTGCCGAAAACATTGGCGGTATCTGGGTGATTTCGCCTGTCCATTGCCTCAATGCTTGGTCAAGTTCTGCTTGCGTAAACGGGTTAGCTAAAGGTGTGCGCGTTACCACATCGCCGTCAAGATCTTCGGTTGTTGTCGCAAAGCCGAGTGTAATTTCGCCGGTATAGACCTTTCCACTGGCCATCAATTGTGGGACTGCTTTGGTTGCCGCACCAATCGCCAGTGGCAACACCCCATCAACACTTGGATCAAGCGTGCCGGAATGCCCGATTTTTTTGATGTGCAGAATCTTGCGCGCATGATAGACAGCATCCGCGCTGGTCATGCCGACTGGTTTATATAACGGAAGAATGCCGTTCATGAACCCGGCTCCTTTCAAATTTTAAAATTAAGAGACACCCGTGCGTGACGATCGCTTAGCCGCAAACCATCAGTTTCACGACTTCGGTTTGGTATACATACTGTGATGATGCCTGGCGTGAACGGCATGCCGCCACCCCGCCCAGATAAAGATCACCACTACCAGAACCGAAAACAGCCAGTCAGGAGTTTCAACATGGATCATGGGAAGGCTCAATCCAAGTTTGATGGCAATTAACCCAACCAACACATAAGCCGCCGTTTCCAGCTCCGGAACTCGGTCAATGAAAGTGGTAATCACCTGTGCAACGATCCGCATCGCCAGAATACCCAAGCAACCTCCGATCAAGACAATCACCGGGTTAGGCGATACAGCTAAAGCAGCTAAAATCGAATCAACTGAAAACACAATGTCCAGACTTTCAATTTGCAAAATGGTTCCCCATAAACCATGCGTTTTGTGCTTGTGAGTGGCCGTATTGCTTTTAGGGTGACGCACTGCATAAAAATAACTGCCACTCATCCAAACAAGATACAAAGCTCCGACTGCTTTAATCGGCCAAAACTGCAGTAAGTATGTTCCGAGTCCAATGGCGATGAACCGAAACAAGTACGCGCCACCCATCCCGTACATTAAGGCTTTCTTACGTTCCGATTCTACTTTAAGCTGCTCGGTCTGCGCGGCTAGAACCACCGCATTATCAACCGACAACATACATTCCAGAAGAATTAAACTGAAAATCGTCATCAGCCCGCCAATCGAAAATGCTGACTGCCAATTGTGCGCGGAAAAAAATGGCCCGTATAAGTCACCTAGAAACGCGATCGTAATCCTTCCTTTCTCAATGGTTATCATTATACCGTTCTAAACAGGAAAGCTAAAGGTGTTGAGAAGAAAGGAAGCTGGCAAAAAGTAGCCTCTTAAAAAGAATGCGGTAAATTTTCGGATTAAATTCGTCAAAAAAAAGAACCCCCATCACTTGAGACGGGGATTCTTTAACACTACTATTCGAGATTCTTACGGCGTACTTCATTAATCAACTGATCAATCCGCGCACCATATTGGACGGATTTGTCCTGAGCAAACTCAATTTCCGGTACTTTAAACAACCGAATACGCTGCCCAACCTCACGCCGAATCAACCCACTGGCTTTATCCAAACCAGTTTGCGCTGCTTCGACTTTATCAGGCGCATCATCGAGAATGCTATAGAAAATGGTGGCATGCTGCAGATCACCGGTCAGTTTGACTCCGGTAATCGTCACGCCTTTAACCCGCGGATCATTGACATCTTTCAGCAAAATATCGTCAACTTCCCGTTGGATCTGAGTCTCAACTCGACCGATACGATGTTTCATCTGCACTAACCTCCTTTGAGCGTGAGCCAGCCCGCTGATGAACCGGCAAACGCACTAAAACTACTTAACTGGCACTTCTTCCATCGTGAAGGCTTCGATTTCGTCACCAACTTTAATGTCATTGTAGTTCTCAATGGTTAAACCAAGCTCAAACCCTTGACGAACCTGCTTGACATCATCCTTAAACCGGCGTAACGAACCAAGCTTGCCTTCATACTTAACAATGCCATCACGAATCAGGCGAACACCTGCATCACGGGTAATATAACCGGAATCGACATAGCCGCCGACAACCGTCCCGACTTTTGAGACCGGAATCGTTTCACGCACGGTGACGGTTCCAATGACCTTCTCTTCATAAGTCGGTTCCAACATACCCTTCATCGCAGCTTCAACTTCTTCGATTGCCTTATAGATGACACTGTGCAAACGAATGTCGACATCGTCTTGTTCTGCTTGCGCTTTAGCCATTGCAGTCGGACGAACATTAAAGCCGATAATGATCGCGTTACTTGCTGCAGCTAGGGTAACATCACTTTCGTTAATCGCCCCTACTGCCTGATGAATAATATTCACGCGAACCCCTTTGACTTCGATCTTCTTAAGGCTGCCTGCCAGTGCTTCGACAGAGCCTTGAACATCGGCCTTGATGATGACGTCAACTTCTTTAAGTTGACCTTCTTTCATCGTTTCAAAGAGGTTGTCCAACGTAACGTGCGTCGTGTTCTTACGTTCTTCTTCCTGAGCACGTTTTGCCCGCTCTTCACCGGCTGCCCGTGCTGTCCGTTCATCCGCAAAGACGACAAACTTATCTGCAGATTGCGGCACATCATTTAACCCGGTAATCTCGACTGGCATGGATGGTAAGGCATCCTTAACGCGGCGGCCATGATCGTTGGTCATAGCCCGAACCCGACCAAACGTATTCCCGACAACAATCGGATCCCCCGTATGCAGCGTCCCTTGTTGAACCAGAACCGTTGCGACCGGACCTTTGCCCTTATCCAAACGTGCTTCAATAACAGTACCGACTGCACGTTGATCCGGGTTGGCCTTCAATTCAAGCACATCTGCTTCCAGCAAGATCATTTCCAATAATTCATCGATATTCTTGCCAAACTTAGCCGAGATTTTAACGAAAATAGTGTCGCCACCCCAGTCTTCAGGGATGAGACCATATTCAGTCAACTGTTCCATCACGTGTTCCGGATTAGCACCCGGCTTATCAATCTTGTTGACAGCAACAATGATCGGAGCCTTAGCTGCCTGCGCATGGTGAATCGCTTCAATGGTTTGTGGCATTACGCCGTCATCAGCAGCAACTACCAGTACAACGATATCAGTAATATCGGCACCACGCGCCCGCATGTTGGTAAAGGCGGCGTGCCCAGGGGTATCGAGGAACGTAATCAAACGATCGCGCAATTTAACCTGATACGCCCCGATATGCTGTGTAATTCCACCGGCTTCACCTTCAGTCACATGCGTATGCCGCAACTTGTCCAGTAAAGTGGTTTTACCATGGTCAACGTGACCCATGATGGTGACAACTGGCGGCCGTGGCTGCAAGTTGTCCTGATTCTTATTTTCTTCCTCGAACACTTTGTCCAGATCGGAAATATCTTCGTGAACCTTTTCTTTAGCATCAATGCCATAATCCGTTGCCAGAAGCTCGATCGTATCTTTATCCAGACTCTGGTTTTGGTTAACCATGACGCCTAACATAAAGAGTTTCTTAATTAACTCTGCTGGTTCGCGATGAAGAATCTTACCCAGCTCCTGAGCGTTCATCCCTACTTCATAGTTCAGAACTTCCGGTAATGGCCGCTCTTTACGCTGTGGCATCTCTTTTTTCGGTTGGCTCTGCTGGCGACGTTTGTTCTTCTTGTTGCGTCGGTTGCTGTTGCGGTTAAACCCGTTACGATTCCCAAAGCTGTTGCCACGGCCAAAATTGTTGTTCCCGCCGCCACGCCGGCTATTACGGTTGTCTTGGCTACCGGCACTGGCTGGTTTAGCTGTCGTGTTGGCCACAGCCGGTTTTGTAAAGCGTTGATTGGTTTGTGCAGCAGGCTGCTCGGTTCGTGGCCGCTGCTGGCGCTGTTCAGTCCGCGCTGGTTTCTGTTCGGTTTGCGGACGTTGTTGGGCACGAGTCGCTTGCGGGCGCTGTTCAGTAGATTCCGAACGTTTACTCGCTGCAGCTGGTTTAGCCGCCTGTTGACGCTTAGGTTGCTGGCGCTCGGATTCCGGTTTAACAAACTTGCCACCATTTCCGGCTACCGGACGCGGATTACCATTGGCAGCGGTCGGACGCCCAGCACGCGGCATCGGGCCAGTCACACGCTGATTGTCAAAACGCCGGTTACGATCCCGGCGATTACGATCGTTTGAGCGATTACTATTGTTATTGGCGGAACGATTGTTATTATTGCCGCGGTTATTGTTACGGTTACCGGCATTAGCGTTGGCAGTCTGCTGATTGCTGTGGTTGCCAGCCTTATGCGCGGTCTGAGTGCCCCGTGGACGTAAAATTGTTGACTTACTTAAAATGATTTTTCCATCAGCAGTTTTGTTAGACTTAGCAGGCTTGTTTTCATGCTTGACCGGCTTTTCGGACTGGCTCTGAGCATGATCTTTTGCAGTTGCCGCCTTTGATTTGGCTGGTTTTGCCGCTGCTGATGTTGCAGGTGCCTTAGCTGCGGCAGACTTGCCCAGCACCCCTTTGATCTTAGCTTCCTGATCCTGATCGATCGAGGACATATGGTTTTTTACTTCGATACCCAAATTCTTGGCAATATCGAGCACGTCTTTATTATCAACGTGCATTTCTTTGGCAAATTCATAAACGCGTTTTTTGCCCATTTCTTCACGCTCCCTGCAATTTAGGTGAGCAGCTCTTGCATCTTCTTAGCGAAGCCTGCATCGGTTACGGCAATCATCGCGCGATCACTGCCGATGGCTTGCGATAGGTCCATTTTGGAAAACATTGTGACCAAAGGAACTTGATAGTAGCTGCTTTTATCGGAAAACTTCTTGCGGGTATTGGCACTTGCATCACTGGCAACAAAGACCAGCTTTGCCTCGCCTGAGCGAATCGCACTTAACACCAACTGATCCCCAGTGGTGAGACGACTAGCGCGGCGGGCCAATCCCAATAAATTCAATACGGCTTGTTTTTGCATGGTTACTTGCCGAATAATTCTTGACGTGCCTTTTGATGATCTACATAAGCAAAAAGGTCATCATAAAAGGCCGGATCAATCGTAATGCCAAACGCGGCGTCAATCAATTTTTTACCTTTTGCCCGTTTAACCGCATCAGGATCAAGCGCTACATACGCGCCTCGTCCTGCAGCTTTACCGGTGGGATCGATTGCGACCACATCTTCCTTGTTCTTAACGATTCGGACAAGTTCTTTTTTTGGCATCATCGTGTTGCTCAGCAAGTCCTTGCGCATTGGTATCTTACGCTTTTTCATGGCTCGCCTCCTTATGCCTGTGGCTGGTCGTGGGTGCTTGGCGTCACAGGGGTTTCATCGGCTTCATCGTTTGCCTGATCAACTCCAGCATCATCACTGGGCGCTTGACTGGCGTTATCTTGGTCATCTGCTGCTGCGGCTGCCTCAACCTCTGCTTCGGATAATTCATCATCGTCAACGAATTCGACTTCTGATTCCGGCTTGATGTCGATCTTGTAACCGGTCAACTTCGCTGCAAGGCGCGCATTTTGGCCTTTTTTACCAATTGCCAGTGACAGTTGATAATCCGGAACAATGACTGTCGCCGAACGATCATTGTCTTCATCATTAAACTGAACCGCGATCACTTGTGCCGGATTTAAGGCATTAGCGATGTAATCAGCCGGATCTTCTTCCCACTGTACCACATCCATATTCTCGCCAGAAAGCTCATTGACCACTGCCTGTACCCGTGCACCCCGCGGACCCACTGTTGTACCGACAGCATCAACCGCATCGTTGGTTGCCCGCACCGCGATCTTCGTCCGATCACCGGCTTCACGCGCAATGTTGACAATTTCCACCGTGCCATCGAAAATTTCCGGAACTTCCTGTTCAAACAGGCGCTTTACTAAACCAGGATGGGTCCGACTCACAAACACTTGCGGGCCTTTGCTGGTATTTTCGACTTTGGTGACATAAACCTTAATGCGATCGTGAGCTTCATACTTTTCATTTGGCATCTGATCTTGACGGCCTAATACCGCTTCGATCTTGCCTAAGTTGACGTAGATGAACCGATTGTCCCGACGCTCAACGACACCTTGAAGAATCTCATCTTCGTACTGTGAGTATTCATCATAAACGATACTGCGCTCAGCTTCACGCACTCGTTGCATAATGACTTGTTTTGCGGTCTGGGCAGCAATACGGCCGAAGTCTTTGGGCGTCACTTCAAACTTGATTTGATCGCCGATTTCATAAGCTTTATTGATAGCTAAAGCGTCTTTGAGACTGACTTCCAGACGCGAATCAAAAACTTCATCCGTCACTTCTTTGACCGCATAAACATGAATGTCGCCTTGTTTAGGATCAAATTCCACATCGACATTTTGGGCCTGATTGTAATTACGCTTATAAGCAGAAACCAGTGCGGCTTCCAAGGCTTCAATCACAACCTCTTTCTTAACCCCCTTTTCTTGCTCAAGGGCATCAAGTGCTTGGATCATTTCCTTTGACATGCTTTTCTTACCTCCACTAAAACTCGATCGCCAATCGTGCAGAAGCGATCAATTTTCGGTCAATGACCTGATCGAACTTGCGGCTTTTATCTTTGACCGTTAATGTCAGCTGGTCAGGCTTCAAATCTTTCAAAGTACCTTCGAAAACTTTCTTACCATCCAGCTTCTTAAATAACGAGACATGAATGTAGTCGCCGATTGCCTGTTCATAATCGGTCTCGCGTTTTAACGGCCGTTCAGCTCCAGGACTGGAGACCTCAAGGAAATATTGTTGCGGAATGGGATCCGGATTGATAGCGTCCAATTGCTCGGACAACGCTTCGCTAACCAGCACACATTCATCTAATGTAATGCCGCCTGGCTTGTCAATATACACCCGCAGATACCAGCCGCCGCCTTCCTTCACAAATTCGACATCCGTGAGGTAAAAATGATGGTCGTCCAAAATCGGTTTAACCAAAGCGGTCACGGTTTCAACAACCGATTGCGTACTCAAGCCACCGCCTCCTTTATTGTTCATTCAAGACTATTGATTCTGACGGCACGCTAAACGGACGCCAGAAATGACGTTCGCCAATAAAAAGAGTGAGCATCGCTGCTCACTCACCGCCAGAACCTTACTTTACTATTGTTACAATACCATAGATAGGCACCACTTGCAAACAAGCAGGTCAGTGTGGTAATAGGCTTACCGGCCATTTTAATATCTCTGCACGATAAGCATCAAGCAAAAACATTTATGTGGCCGAATTAAAATAAGCCATCAAAAAGTGATAATTGATTTTCATCTGGAAGATCATCTAAAACATGGTTGGTCGTCATGTAATCAATCAAAGTTTTAGAAACCTTTCCGCGATTTGCTAGGTCTTCTTTTGATAAGAATGGCTTTTCTTCACGGGCAGCGACAATCTGCTTGGCAACGTTATCGCCCAATCCGGGAACCGCACGGAATGGCGCTAGAATGGTGTGATCATCCTGAATCAGGAAATCATGGGAATCGGACTTGGTGACATCAATCATTTTGATCTTAAAGCCACGCTCCAGGCATTCGTTAGCAATTTCCAAAACAGTTAACAATTGCTTTTCTTTAGCGGAAGCATCCATGCCCTTGTCCGTAATCTCCTTCATTGCGGCTTTAACGGCTTCTTTGCCGTGACTCATGGCAGCTAAATCAAAATCTTCGGCCCGCACGGAAAAGTAAGCAGTGTAATACACCAGCGGATAATGGACCTTGAACCAGGCGATCCGCAATGCCATCAGAATATACGCCGTTGCGTGGGCTTTAGGGAACATGTATTTAATCTTCAGGCAGGAATCAATATACCAATCCGGCACATTTTCATTTTCGCGCATCGCTTTTTGCCAGTCATCCGGGATACCCCGGCCTTTACGAACGTGTTCCATGATATTAAACGCCATGGAATCGTCCATCCCCCAGTGAATCAAGTCCATCATGATGTTATCACGACAACCGATGACTTCCTTCAAGGTGACAATGCCTTGCTTGATTAACTCTTCCGCATTGCCTAACCACACATCCGTCCCGTGAGACAATCCGGAAATCTGTAATAATTCGCTGAAGGTCGTTGGCTTGGTTTCTTCAAGCATGCCGCGGACAAACCGGGTCCCAAATTCGGGAATGCCAAGCGTGCCCATTTTGGAATTGATTTGTTCAGGCGTCACACCTAAACTCTCGGTTCCGGAAAAAAGCGCCATGACTCCGGGATCGTCAGTTGGAATTGATTTCGGCTCAACCCCTGACAAGTCCTGCAACATACGAATCATCGTTGGGTCATCATGGCCCAGTACATCCATTTTCAAAATATTATCGTGAATTGAATGGAAATCAAAGTGGGTGGTCATCCAAGCAGCATTTTGGTCATCCGCCGGGTATTGAATCGGTGTGAAATCATAAATATCCATATCTGCCGGGACAATCAAGATCCCCGCCGGATGCTGACCAGTGGTACGTTTAACGCCAGTATCGCCTTGTGCCAGTCGATCAATTTCAGCACCGCGCAACTGTTGACCGGTGTCGCGCTCGTAAGCTTTCACATAACCATAAGCGGTTTTATCGGCCACCGTTCCAATTGTCCCGGCACGGAAACTATGATCTTCGCCGAACATCACTTTGATATAGTTATGCGCCACAGGCTGATAGTCACCGGAAAAGTTCAAGTCAATATCCGGCACCTTATCGCCGTGGAAGCCTAAGAACGTCTCAAATGGAATGTCATGGCCGTCTTTATGCAGCTCGGTTCCACATTTCGGGCAGGTCTTATCCGGAAGGTCAAAGCCCGATCCGACTTCGCCATGCGTAAAGAATTCACTGTACTGGCATTTCGGACACCGATAATGTGGCGGCAATGGGTTCACCTCGGTAATCTCGGCCATCGTCGCAGCTAAACTCGAACCAACCGACCCTCGGGAACCAACCAAGTACCCGTCTTTGTTCGACTTTAATACCAGCCGTTGCGCAATGTTATAAATGACTGAGAATCCATTCCCGATAATACTTTTAAGTTCTTTATCCAAGCGTTGCGCGACGATTTCTGGCAACGGATTGCCGTAAAGCTCATAGGCAGTCGCCATCACATCATGTTTGAGCTTTTCTTCCACCCCAGGCACTTCCGGCGTGTAAAGCTTATCTTTAACCGGTGTGATATTATCATCAATCCAGTCGGCAATTAAATTCGAGTTGGTTACGACCAGTTGCTGCGCCTTTTCTTCGCCTAACCAACTAAAATCATCCAGCATTTCCCGGGTTGAGCGAAAATGAACATCAGGCAGACTATGACGATTAAGCGGATTGGCCCCACCTTGACTGTGAATGAGAATCTTTCGATAAATCGCATCGTGTTGATCCAGATAATGAACGTCACCGGTAACGACAACCGGCTTCTCTAGTTCGTCGCCGATTTTGACAATTTTTTGCAAAATATCTTTTAAATGCGACTCGCCTTTAATAAGATCGGCTTCTAGTAATGGCTGGTAAACGGCTGGCGGTTGAATTTCGAGATAATCATAAAATGCTGCCTTGGCACGTGCTTCAGCCTCCCCTTTTTGCATCATGGCGGTGAAAACTTCGCCGCTTGAGCAAGCCGAACCGACGAGCAAACCTTCACGCAACTTCTGCAACTGACTGCGTGGTACTCGCGGCACCCGATAGAAGTATTTGACATTTGACAAGGACACCAACTTGAAAAGATTCTTCAAGCCGGCTTGGGTTTTGGCAAATACAATCGCATGACTCGGGCGGGCAGCCTTATAAGCCTCACCGGCACCCACGCGATCATTTAATTGGTTGAGTTTGGTCATGTTGTACATCTTGGCAGCTTCTTTTTCCAAGGCGTATAGCAAATAACCGGTCGCCTCAGCATCCGCGTTGGCGCGGTGATGGTGTTCTAGGCTAACTTTGTATTGCTTAGCCAAGGTATCCAGTTTGTGATTTTTGCGTTCGGGATGGAGCATGCGCGATAACTCAAGCGTATCAATGACCGGATTGTCAATATCAGCCAGCCCGTGCCGCTCATAACCATTATCCAAGAAGCCCACGTCAAACGTGACATTATGTCCGACCATGATCGCACCGTCACAGAACTGCTGGAAAAGCCGAAACACTTCTTCTTCAGACTTGGAACCGTGAACCATGTCGTCGGTGATATGCGTGAGGTTAATGGTTAATTCTGACAGCGGAAAACCGGGATCGATCATTTCTTCAAACTGATCAATCACCTGACCGTCTTTCATTTTAACGGCAGCTAACTCGATGACCTTATCGTAAACTGCTGAAAGACCGGTTGTTTCCACGTCGAAAACAACATATTCCGCGTCTGCCAACACGCGCGGCTCGTCAGCTCGATAAGCAACCGGCGTTCCATCATCGACTAGGTTGATTTCAACGCCGTATAACATTTTCAAACCGGCTTTAGCAGCTGCGGTGTGGGCTTCTGGATAAGCTTGCAGCCCAGCATGATCGGTTACAGCGATCGCCTTGTGTCCCCATGCTTTAGCGCGGTTCACGAAATCGGTAATTGAGTTGGTCGCATCCATCTGGCTCATGTTTGTATGCAGATGCAGCTCAACCCGTTTTTCGCCTTCAACGTCATCGGTTGGATCAGGATGGGAAACGGTTTGAATATCTTGTGCATTGATCGTGAGTTCGCGCGAATAGTTGTCCTCTTGCACACTGCCGCGTACCCGCAACCACTGGCCTTTTTTAATGCGCGCAAACATCGCCTCATCGTCAGCACCATTGCTGAATTTCTTGGCAATAAAACTGGAGCTGTAATCGGTGATTTTGAAAATCAGTAATTGCCGTTTCGAGCGTAATTCCCGTACTTCGACATCAAACACATAGCCTTCAACGGTTACTGAACGTTCTTCTTGGGTAATCGTGACCATTTGCTGCGGCGGATCACTCATTTTTAACTGCCGCCCCATTTGAACCGGACCATTCGTGGGCTCCTGTTTTTGTTTAGCCGCTTGCCGCTTCACCACTTCAGCAGCTGCCTGGGCCATCTTCGCCGTTTGCGCTGCTTTTTGCGCTTCAAATGCCGCCAAAGACTGCGCCGCTTGCTCTTCGTCTACTTGGGCCTGCATCCGTAATCCGGAAAAGCCGACTTGCTGATAGGTTGCTTCAAGCTTACCTAATCCTTGATTAATCAGGTATTGCCGAATCTGTTCATTTTCAGCTGTTATCACCGCGCGATTATTCACCAACGTCGGTACCTGTTTTTCGCACAGTTCACGAACGATCCCAGTACCGATTTCTGAATTTTGCACCACATATGGCCAATATTGCGCCAATAGTTCGTCAGTAATCGTCGGCTGAGCAACCGCAATGGTCAACCGTGTCGCCGCAATTTGTTTGAAAGCAATTGGCAGTTGCGTGGCGATGGTATTAAAAATCTGGAATGGCAAAATCGTCGGAAACGCCAAGGTAAAGTCATAGCGTTGTGACTGCTCATGGATTGTCACTGCTTGAACCGACCCATCTGCCAGTGATGGATCATGTCGCACATCTGCTGGTAAATCGAGCTGATCCATTAATTTTTCAAACATCTCATGTTGGGATAAAGCCAAATCGTGCACCCCTCTTAGATGGCAGAAACTGGGACAAAATGCTGCCAACTCTTCAGGCCACAAACTCGCCGCCAAAAAGAGGATGGGATTAGCAATTTTGCCCCAGCGCCTTAGTTATCAATTATGCTTTTGCCTGTTCTTGTTTATGCAACTGGGCCATGAGGATCTTGATCGAACTGATCAACTCTTCTTTCTTGACTTCAATTGTTTCGCCAGTCTTACGTAACTTAAGCTCAACAATCTCATCAACCGCTTTTTTACCAACCGTCACGCGCAACGGAATCCCGATTAAATCGGAATCGGCAAATTTCACACCCGGCCGTTCGTTACGGTCATCCACCAGCACACTATAGCCGGCATCTTCAAGCATCGTTCCAATCGAAGCGGTCAGCGTCTTTTGTTCCTCACGCTTCAGATTAACCGGAATCAGATGAATGTCAAAAGGAGCGATCGTGGTCGGCCAAATCAAGCCGTGATCGTCTGCCTGCTGTTCAGCAATTGCCGAAAGCAGTCGTGATACACCAATACCATATGATCCCATGATAATCGGCTGACTACGGCCATTTTCATCAAGGAAATCAGCGCCCATAGTTTCAGAATACCGGGTACCGAGTTTGAAAATATGGCCAATTTCGATCCCGCGCGTAAACTTAAGCACACCCTGGCCATCCGGTGACACTTCGCCTTCCTTAACAAAACGAATATCGGCAAAAGTTTCCGGATTCACATCGCGCTCAAAGTTCACGTTCAGTAAATGTGTGTGCGCTTTATTGGCACCTGCCACCAAATTCGTCAAGCCGCTCAGACTATTATCGGCAATAATCCGTACATCTTTATCGACGTTTACCGGGCCGATATTACCGACTTCTGCGTGCATGACCGATTCAACCTGTTCAGGAGTCGCCATTTCGAGGAAGTCAGCGCCTAAGATGTTCTTAAGCTTGGTATCATTGATTTCATAATCACCACGCACCAGTGCCAGCACCGGAGCACCATCCGCCATAAATAAAACGGCTTTAATTAACTTTTGTTCCGGAATCTTCAACAAAGCAGCAACTTCAGCGATCGTTTTTGCATCTTTAGTATCCACCCGGGTTAATTCCGCCTGGGCTTCAACGCCTTGCTTCGGCAGCGCCATGCTCGTGGCCATCTCTAAGTTAGCGGCATAGTCGGAACTGTCGGAATAGACAATGGTATCTTCACCAATTGACGCAATGGCGGAAAATTCTTTCGAGTCTTTTCCGCCCATCGCGCCGCCATCACCGATAATCGTCCGATAACGCAGGCCTAGACGATCAAAAATATTGGTGTAAGCATGTTCCATTTGCCGATAAATGGTATCGAGATCCTGATCATTACTGGTAAATGAATAAGCATCCTGCATAATGAACTCACGCCCACGTAAAACGCCATAGCGCGGCCGATCTTCATCACGGAATTTATCCTGAATTTGATACAACACTAACGGCATCCGCTTGTAAGATTTCAATTCATTGCGAACCAGATCCGTAAAGGTTTCTTCATGAGTAGGGCCCAAGATCATTTTACGATCCTGACGATTTTTCAACTTAAATAAATTGGGTCCGTAAGTTTCATACCGTCCGGATTCTTCCCAGAGCTCGGCTGGCAATAACGCCGGCATCTTCATCTTAACCGCATCGATCTTCGTCATTTCATCGTCAATGATCGCTTCGATTCGACTCAAGACGCGTTCTGCTAGTGGTAAATAGGCATAAACACCGGCTTGCACCTGACGCACAAAGCCAGAGCGCAACATCATTTTATGTGACTTTGCCTCTGCTGAACTGGGTACTTCTTTTTCTGTAGGAATAAACATCCGTGATTGTTTCATGTCAGCCTCCAAAGCTAGATTATTTAAAAGTAACGCATAATATCATTAATCGTCACGGCGAGCATCAGGAGTACCATCAACCCGAGGCCAACCATGGTGACAACACCTTCTGTTTCAGGCTTCAACGGTTTGCGCCGAATCAGTTCAATGAGATTCAGTAAAATTTTACCACCATCCAGAACCGGGATTGGCAACAAATTGCTGATTCCCAAGCCGAGACTTAAGTATCCCATAAAGAATAGCAATCCCTGCAATCCACCTTTAGCACTTTGACTGGTCATGGTATAAATTCCGACCGGCCCAGCTAACTTATTAAGCGAAAAGCCGCCAGTCACCATGGATTTGAGGACATCCCAAGTGCGCACAGCTAAATCCCAGGTTTGGGTGAAACCATACGTAAACGCCCGTGCCGGTGATTTTTCGATGAGTGCTTCCACACCGATCTTGCCATCCTTGTTAGGCTTGATGACCACATTTTGCGTTTTGCCATGCTCTTTAACTGTAAACGTCACCGACTTACCGGCCTGTTTGCTGACTTTGCTGGAAAGATCAGTAAAAGAATGAATCTTTTCACCATCAATCGCCTGAATTGTGGCATTTGACTTAAGCCCGGCTTGAGCAGCAGGATAACCGGGCAGTACCGTTCCGATTTGATTGGTATTTAAGACCTGCACGCCAAACATCAACCCGTAAATAATAAAGGTCAAAATGGCAAGAATAAAATTATTCATCGGACCGGCAAAGTTAACAATTAGACGCCGCCAAACCGGGGCATTTTGAAATTGGACATCTTCTGGCGCAATTTGAACTTCGGTGCCATCTTCTTCAATAATCGTGGCATCATGGTCAACCGACCAACGCTCCAGTTTCTCTTCGTCGCCATTAGGGTAGCCTTCAATCACCAAGTCTTTAACGAGGTCTACGCGGCTTACTTGTACCGGCATGCCACCTGCCAGCGTTGTTTTATCACTGGCATTAATCCGCGTCACTGTACCGGCATCATTCAGGATAATACTCAGCATGGTCCCAGGCTTGATTTCATCTTCCTCATCCTGCCAGCCAGCCATACGTACATATCCGCCCAGTGGCAACAAGCGCAAGGTATAGGTCGTATTATTCTTATGTGAGGCCCATAGCTTAGGCCCCATGCCAATCGAAAACTCACGTACTAATATTCCGCTGCGCTTGGCAAAATAAAAATGGCCAAACTCGTGAACCACCACAAGAATGCAGAAGATAACAATAAAGGCAATGATTGTGGTCATATGTGCTCCTTAATGGTCAGACAATGCCAAACAAATGCAGCATTGGCAATACCAGTAGTAAACTGTCAAACCGATCTAAAATACCGCCGTGCCCTGGAAGAATTTTACCGGAATCCTTAACCCCGTAAAATCGCTTCAAAGCGGATTCGATTAGGTCACCGATTTGGCCGATAACCGACAGGCACAAGGCAATCCCCATCATTGGCCAAAAAGTATAATATTGCGGGAAGAACATTAAGTAAATCGCAGCCGTTATTAATGCAAGTACAACCCCACCGACACTGCCTTCGATGGTTTTGTTTGGGCTGATCGCCGGCCACAATTTATGGCGGCCAAGTTTGCGACCGATCATATAGGCACCAGTATCTGTCAACCAGACAATCAGCAGCGCAAACATCAACGTATCCAGCCCCGCATCGTTGCGCACACTGATCAAATAATGAAACCCTGTACCGATATAAAAGAATGACAACACCGATACACCAATATCATCAAACGTCGTGCGATTCTTGGTTGTCACGGTTATACAAAGCAACAAAGCAACCGCAATGTAAATCAGATCAATCCGCCCTAAAAAGGCAGGCAGCCAACGGAAAAAGCTATTCGGCAAAACCACCGCCAAGATACCAAGCGATGCAATCAGAAAATCTGGCGAAAGAATGATGCGCTTCCGCATGATATACACTTCTGATAACGCAATTAGCGCTAAGACTGCTCCGGCTGTATCGATCCAACCGCCACCGGCAATTAGAATTGGAATAAAAATTGCCAAAGCAACGACAGCCGTTATGACCCGTTGTTTCATGATAACAAATCCTCCATCACCATTTATTTAGTTGATTATTTTTTTAAACCGCCAAAACGCCGGTCTCTAGCCTGGTAAGTTGCGATCGCCGCCTCCAATGCAGCAGGCGAGAAATCCGGCCAATAATCATCGACAAACACCAGCTCACTATAAGCGATCTGCCAGAGCAAAAAGTTGGAAATCCGTAACTCACCACTTGTACGAATCAATAAATCCGGATCGGCTAAATCACCAAGGAACCCCGTCATCAGTGCAGCAGAAAAATGCTGATCATCAATATCTTCAGGATCTAATTGACCATCACGCACCGCGCTTGCCAGTTTCCGGGCAGCGTGAACCAGTTCGTCACGACCACCATAATTCAGCGCAAAGTTAAGAATCATGCCGGTGTTGTTGGCCGTATCCGCCATAGCTTTTTCACTCGCCTTGCGTGTCGGCTCAGGTAAGTCGGTTAACTCACCCATAACTTCAACTTTAACATTTTCTTTGATTAAATCAGGCATAAAATCGTTAAAAAAGTCAACCGGTAAGCGCATGAGGTAATTCACCTCAGAACCGGGGCGCTTCCAATTTTCAGTTGAAAAAGCATACAAAGTCAAAACTTTAACCCCGAGACGACTTGCTGCCTTGGTAATCGTTTTAACATTTTGCATGCCTTGTTTGTGTCCGGCAACCCGCGGCAACAATCGCCGCTTTGCCCACCGACCGTTACCATCCATGATAATCGCAATATGCGCGGGAATCCGTGCCGGATCAAGTTTCACTTTCGAACCCTTGGCTATGGCCAAACTGGCGCCTCCTCACAACGTCTACGGTGCCTCATGCACCAAATGTCTTTAACGATTGTAGCAGAAAAAAAGGCAGAGCGCGAATAGGCGCGGTTAGAAACCGGAGTGTAAGCGGCCTTAAAGTGAAATGACCGGGCTTTGGTCATTTTGCTTTAAGGTCCTTACATTCCGATTTCTGCGCCTATTCGCGCGTTTTAAAACCGAGGCCAGGCGCAGTTAGAAGTGAAGTCGCAAATGCAACCATTTAACAGGACAACTTTTACCACTAGTTTCCTTTGTTAGCATGATTACATGGCGCCAAAAAGTTTATTAAACCAGAAAAACCCCAGATCTA